>CAXQAV010000301.1:0-3363 GCA_964221795.1 Luminiphilus sp.
GGGCAAAGGGCGACCGTGAAACTGGCCGAGGTCTCACCGGTCTCGGGCGGGCTGATCGTGGAACTGATCGCGCTCGATGACCGGATCATGCCGCGTGGCCCGAGCCGCGGGCGGGGCAAGCCTCCACGCCGCAAACAGGCCAGCGCGCGCAAGAAGGCGGACAAAACCGCCCGCAAGGTCAAGCGCAAGCGTAAGTGATTATTCGGTCAGTGGTGTGCAGGTGCCGCCGGCCATGCAGCTTTCGAGCATGTCGATTACAGCCTCGGAGGGCGCGTAAAAGGTCATGCTGCCACAGGGCTCTGCCTGCAGCTTCGCCGGCGGATCGCTGAAGGGGACAAACCAGACAGCGGGCACGCCGCTGGCCGCGCTCCCGCACCAAGGACCGAGGCATTGGATCTGCAGGTTCACGTTGGCGATGTAGTCGGTGGTGAACCCTTCCCCTGACAGTCCCTTGCCCCTGAAGAATCCGGGGATCGGTTCGGGAGTGGGATCCTGATTGGTCAGGTCCGGCTCCGGCAACAGCCGCTCGTCGAAGTCGAGCGTGCCGTAGAGAACAAAGTAACGCTCTTCCGCAGCCGCGAGGCGTTGGAAGGTCTCGACGGGATCGGGACGCATGCAGGATAGGGCCAGTGACTGGGTCGCCGTGAGTCCAATCAGCGCTGCTGTGACAAGCAGGCGCATCACAGTTTGTCCCGGAACTCGGCCAGCACCTGCTCGTAGACGGCGCGTTTAAAGGGGACGATGCTGGCGACCAGATCGTCAGGGTTCATCCACTTCCAAGACGTGAACTCGGGGTGGTCGGTCTCAAGATTGATATCGCTATTCACACCATGGAAGCGCAGCAGATACCACTTCTGCTCCTGCCCCCGATACTTGCCGCCCCAGATGTTGGGCACCAGTTCATGCGGGATGTCATAGCGGATCAGGCCCTTGGTTTCGGCCTCGACGGTGACGAGTTTCGCGGGAATGCTGGTCTCTTCTTCCAACTCGCGCAGCGCTGCATCGCGGGTGTTCTCGCCCTTGTCGACACCACCCTGCGGCATCTGCCATGCGTCGGTGTCGCGGTCGCGGCGCTGGGCCACAAAGACCTGCCCGCGCGGATTGGCAAGCATGACGCCCACACAAGGGCGATAAGGGAGTTCGGCGATCTGGTCAGGGGTCATGGCTGGGCCTTGGTCTTTCATCTGGTCCACCTTTTGCGGTTTGAGCCGACATTAGGCAAGGCCGCGCCGCTATGCGATAACAAGGCGGGTCTCGTGGCGGATGCGGGCCGCAATCCATTTCAGATGATCGCGCCGGAAGGCCACGCATCCCGCCGTGGGCCGCCCCGGCCCGCGCCATTGGTGGATGAAGATGGCCGACCCACGCCCCTTGACCGCATAAGGCCAGTTCCAATCGGTGAGTATGACCAGATCATACATCGGATCGGCCCTGCGCAGCCGCTCGTGGCTATAGGGATAAGGCGCGCGGACCATGAGGTTGTAATCCTCGTGTTTGGGATCATCAGACCAGAGATCGGATGGGCCGATGGGCAGGGCCCAATCCGCAGGCCGCGCCATGCGGTCGGGTCGGTAGAGCATCCCCACAAGACGATGCACCCCACGCGGCGTGGCTCCGTCGCCCTCCTTCTTGCGGTCCGTCAGCCCGCCACATCCGATGGTGCAGGGAAACTTCCTGCCCATAAAGCGCAGATGCGTGGGAGTGAGGACAAGGTCGGTGGCTTTCATGCGGCAAAACTACCCGCGCTTGCGTCCCATGAACAGCCGTGATTCACGCCGAACTGTTGACCCAAATCAAGGAGCGCGAACCAGGACAGGACTACAGTCATTCCATCATACATCAATGGAGGCACTCATGTTTCGACTTGGACTTTTTCTTTCGTTCTTCGCCACGACCGCCTTCGCCGATCCGGACGGCTACGGACACATGATGGACGGCAGCTATGGTTACGGTTTTGGCATGATGTTCGGACCGATCCTCTGGATTATTGTTCTTGGGCTGGTCGTTGTCGGTGTCATCTGGATCGTGCGGTCATTTGAAAATGGTGCGCCTTCCACAGGCAAATCGGCAGCACTGGCGGCGTTAGACCTCAGGTTTGCGCATGGGGAGATTGATGCGGACGAGTACGCCGCACGCAAGAAGCTCTTGAGCAACTAGGCGTCCGGATCGACCCGCGCCGCGTGAGAGCCTGACAGGCTACTTCCGCTGCATCTTCAGGATCGCTTCCTGCCGCGTGGTGACACCCAGTTTGGCAAAGATGCGGGTCAGCTGGTTGCGCACTGTCTTGTCGCTGACCCCCAGATCGCGGGCGATCTGTTTGTTGCTCTTGGCATCGCAAACGGCGTCGAGGATTTCCGCTTCGCGCGTCGTCAGGCCGAGGTCGGTCTCCGGCGCGGATGCACCCACAAAATTCAGCACTGCCTCGCAGAATTGCGCCCAAGCGGGTTCTTCGGGTTGCAGGATGTGGTTTTCGGTATCCAGCACGACTAGTTCGGCTTTGGGAATCCGGCGCGCCATCAGCCGCCCTTCGTCAATCGGGGCGACCTGATCATTCTCGCCGTGGACGATCAGCGTCGGGCATTGCACCTGATCCAAAAGGTGCGAGACATCCATATTCCCCCGCGCCTGCAAAAGCTGCGCGCCGATCTCGGGCGTCGTAGCCCGCTGGCAGAGTTCGTTGAACCAGCCGATCTTTTCCGCGCTACCGTTTGGAATGAAGCGCTTGGTAAAGACCTCGCGGAAGGCCGTGTTGCCAGAGTCGAACCCCAACCGGAAAACATTGGTAATTGCAATGTAGAAATCGGCCGCCTGCGGGTTGTCACGCTTGTAGACCCCGCGCGAGTAGCCCCCCAGAATGATCAGATGGGAGACATCCTCGGGATGCCGTGCCGCATAGCCGACGGCCGCGCCCGTTCCCTGCGACATCGCCATCAGGACAAAGGGTTTGGGTAGATCTGCCGCTTTGACCACCCGTTCCAGATCGTCGATCCAGCTTTCCTCGTTCATGGTGCCGGTCTTGCGGTCCGACAGACCACAGCCGCGCTCGTCATAGCGCAGATAGTCGAAGTTCCCTTCGAAGAAGCCCAGCCAGTGCGCCCAGATCGGGCTTTGCGCGTCGTATTCAAGGTGAGTCAGCCAGGCAGAGGCCTTGACCAGCGGCAGGCCGCTGCCGCTGCGCGTCCATGCCAGCGACAGCCCGTCATGGGTCTCGGTGAACCGGACCGGCCTCATGTCCCACCCTGAAAGTACATATGTCCCATCACTTTCCGCAAACTATGCAAGGCGGAGGGACATCTGTCCAATAGATCGTGGCCGATGCGGCGCGCATCCTTGGTGGCATCAGAAGCAACCGCAAGACACAGA
>CAXQAV010000302.1:0-5969 GCA_964221795.1 Luminiphilus sp.
CTCGCGTTCCTTGGCATAGCACACAGCCGCATCCAGTGCGGCGCGCGCAATGCCGGTGGCCTGCGCGGCCACTTCGATGCGGCCGTTGTCCAGCACCTTCATCGCGGTGCGGAACCCGGTGCCCTCGTCGCCGAGCCGGTTTTCCGCGGGCACGTTGCAGTCAAACGAGATCGGGAACACATGACCACCACGCAGACCCATGGTTTCTTCGTGTTTGCCGATTTCCACACCATCAGTCTTGCCCGGTTCCACCACAAAGGCGCTTACCCCGCGGGCACCGGCTGCGCTGTCGGTCTTGGCATAGACCACGATGAAATCCGCGTCACCCGCATTGGAGATGAAGCATTTGGAGCCCTTCAGCCGGTAACCGTCACCATCGCGGGTGGCGGTGCTGCGCATGTCTGCAGGCTTGTGTCGCTTGTTCGCCATTCTCAGTCCTCCGTTTCCTAAACATAACGGTGGGCCAATTCAGATGGGGCACTCCAACGGAAGGCGCCTTCGATCCGACAGTCCAACCGCTGTTCGACCTTCATGCTCGTGCGTTTGTCGAAGGTCGCCGTGTCAGGGCGGACGAAGTGCAGCACGTCCGCCGCCGGGCCGGATTCCAACATGTGTCGCTATCCCCGCAGGCTATCAGGTTTCAAAGGGGGGGTATGGCTCTGACCCTGAACGGGATCGCACAGGGCTATGCCACGGATCGCCTTGCCTCTCTTCTGAAGAGTGCCGGTCTTCGGGACATCCTGGTGAACGCCGGAGAAATCCGGGCCTTTGGGGACGGGCAGGGGCAGGGTTGGCGTGTATCGATCCCCGGCGGCCGGGCCGTCACCTTGAAAGATCACGCTATCGCCACTTCGGATGTTTCGGGTACCTTGGTAGATCCCGTCATGGGAATCGGGCACATCTTCGATCCTAGGCGTAACGCGCAGCTCACTTCCGGGCCGGTCTCGCTATGTCATGACAGTGCGGCGATTGCGGATGCCGCATCGACCGCCGCCGTTCTTATGTCGCCATCGGAACGCGACCTGCTTCGGCCGCTAGGGGCGAAAATCGTCGGCCCGAGCGACATTCGGTCTTGAAGTTTGTGTTTGCGCAACTTTCGAAAATACCAGCAACTGTAGTGTCTTCTCAAACAGCACTCACACCTGAAAGGAGCTTGAAAATGCTGACGAGAAGAGCCGCACTGATGGGCGCCGCCGGCATTGCCGCGCTGCCCGTTCTCGCCAAGGCCGCCAAGGCAGAAGAGATCATGGATACGTCTATGGCACCTTCAGTCGACCTCTCGAACCTCAAACGTATCAAGCGGCGACTGATCCGTCCGCCTATGGTGCACGAGCACGAACAAGTGGCGCCCGCGGAGCCACGCATCGTTGAGTTCGAGATGCAGATCGTCGAGAAGGAGGTCGAGGTCGACAGCGGCGCCTACCTGCAGGCGATGACCTTCAACGGCTCGATCCCGGGCCCGCTGATGGTGGTGCACGAAGGCGATTACGTTGAGCTGACGCTCTTCAATTCGCCCGAGAACCTAATGCAGCACAATATCGACTTCCACTCGGCGACCGGCGCGCTTGGCGGCGGGTCCCTGACGCTGGTAAACCCCGGCGAAAAGACCACGTTGCGGTTCAAGGCAACGCGTCCGGGGACCTTCGTCTATCACTGCGCCCCGGGCGGCCCGATGATCCCATGGCACGTTGTCAGCGGCATGTCCGGTGCGATCATGGTCCTGCCGCGCGGCGGTCTGACCGACCATAAGGGCGATTCGGTCCGTTATGACCGCGTTTTCTATATTGGGGAAAACGACTTCTACCTTCCGAAGGACGAGAACGGCGACTACAAGCGGTTCGAGGACGTGGGCGAAAGCTATCCCGATACGCTCGAAGTGATGAATGGCCTGATCCCGAGCCACGTCGTCTTCAACGGCAAGGTCGGCTCCTTGACCGGAGAGAACGCGCTGCATGCGGCGCAGGGCGAAAAGGTCCTGTTCGTGCACAGCCAGGCGAACAGGGATACGCGTCCGCACCTGATCGGTGGTCACGGCGACCTTGTCTGGGAGACTGGCAAATTCAACAATCCGCCGGAACGCGATCTGGAGACTTGGTTCATACGGGGTGGGTCGGCCGGCGCTGCGCTCTACGAGTTCCTTCAACCGGGCGTCTATGCCTACGTGAACCACAACCTGATCGAGGCCGTGAACCTCGGCGCGACGGCCCACGTGGTGGTCGAAGGAGACTGGAACAACGACCTGATGGAGCAGGTTCAGGCGCCTGTCGAGTATAACGCCGCCTACGAAGGCAAGACCGCGCTGCCATAAGGCGCGGCCGTTCCACGGCGGAAGGTGACTGGGGCGGCCGGATTATCCGGGCGCCCCCTCTTCGTGATGAGGTCCCGATATGGACAGGATGAGAGTGATAATCGGACTGGCAGGTCTGACGCTGGTCTGCGGCCTCGGGGTAGGGGCTTGGCTTGCCGATCAAGCGCGCGAAAGGGATGCAGCGCAGGCTTTGCGCGCGACCGCCCTGCAAGGCCATATCGTGCGGGTGCCTGCTGGCGAAGTTGCGCATCGACCGCTTGGCAACTTCAGCCGCGACGGCAAGGCCGCGACACCGGGCGTGCAGAAGCTTCCGGTCGGCGCATTCGATATGATGAAATACCAGGTCTCGCGACGGGACTACATGGCATGCGTCGTCGACGGCGCCTGTGCTGACGTGGGCACCGGCACTGGCGGGCTGGCCCAGACAAACGTCAACTGGATCGACGCGACTGCATACGCCGCGTGGCTATCCGAACAGACCGGTCAGACATGGCGTCTTCCGACCGTGCTGGAGTGGCATCGGGCTGCCGCCGAACGTCAGGGTGATGCGGCTCCGGATGAGGGCGACCTCGACCCCGGAGAGCGGATGCTCTCGCAATACCAGCGCGGCATATTTCTACGTGGCAGTTCCAGTCCGGCCCTGAGACCGCGCGGCGGGTTTGGCGAAAACAGTCTCGGCCTCGCGGACATGGGCGGCAATGTCTGGGAATGGACGGATGGATGCATGGAAAACGGAGAGATCGGAGACGATGGTGTGATCACTGCCCGCGATCCCTACTGCGGGGTGCGCATTGCGGGCGGTCGTCATCAGGCGGCAATCATCGACTTTGTCCGCGATGCCAGCGTCGGTGGTTGCGCCGTCGGACTGCCGCCGGATCACCTGGGATTCCGGCTGGTGCGGGAACGATAAACCGGCATTGCTCGAACATGTGCTTGAACTCTGGGCGATGTGCTGAAATTTTGCGCGCAATATAAATGGGGGCTTGGTTTGCAAATCTTCAGATCTTTCGGACCTGCGGTAGGACACGTTCATACCAGTGAAGCTATGCGTGCCGGTCTCGGTGCGGTCGTCGGTTTGGGGCTGACAGGGCTGTTGCTGCTGTCGCCGTCTATCGATTTGGAGTGGGGCCGTTACCTCGTCGCCCCGTTCGGAGCGACCTCGGTGCTTCTCTTTGCTGTTCCGAACTCGCCTCTTGCTCAGCCCTGGTCAGCCGTCGTCGGCAATACCGTCGCAGCACTGGTTGCTGTTGCAGTGTGCCTGCTTGTCTCGGATCCCCTGATACGGGTGGTTGCAAGCGTCGGTATGGCAATCAGTGTCACCATGATGTGCCGCGCATTGCATCCACCGGCCGGGGCCGTGGCGATGACCGCTGCACTCTCTCCGGACACTATCGACAGCCTCGGCTTTTGGTTCGCGATTATGCCGATCGGCTTGGGAACAGCAGCTCTGGTGGGCCTCGCGATGTGCTATGCACGTCTGACCGGCCGACGTTATCCCTTTCGCCAGTTTGACGAACCGGGTCCGCAAGGCACCGAAGACGCCTCTCCGATTGAACGCCTCGGCCTTACAGAGAGTGAACTGAGTTCTATTCTCGAACGATACAGACAGTCATTTAACCTGGGGATCGAGGATCTGGCCCGTTTGATCGGTGCTGCCGAGATCCAGGCGGCTACTCACGAGACCGGACCACTTACCGCAGCCCAGATTATGTCCACGGACCTTGTTACGGTTGCTCCTGACACGGAACTTGTGGAAGTCGCGGATTTGTTTCGACGTCACAAGTTCACCTCACTCCCGGTGATTGACCAGAGCGGCAAGTTTTTGGGAGTTATTTTTCAGATCCACTTGATAGGGAAAGCGCGGGAGGACGCGCTGCGCCTGGATCGACGGTTCGTGCCTGCATTTAGGCGGTTGCTGGATAGTCGGAGAGACCGACCTGTCCAGGCGAAGGATATTATGAGCGTCGCCGGACCTCGTGCCACGACCAATACGCCGATCAGTGCTCTGCTCCCAATGATGGCTGATGGTGATGTCGATGCAGTGCCGGTTATCGAACGCGGCGCGATCACGGGCATCGTAACGCGAACGGACCTGATCGCTGCGCTGGCCAGAAGCGTTGTAAGGAAGACGTAGAAAAGCGCGGTTGCTGTTCGATCACACCGGGGTTCGGGCATGGCTTTGGTAGTTGTCTGTCACCCAAGAGTCCCCATTCGGCGCTTCGTGTTCCCCCTGTAGTCGTCGATTTCTTTGGTGTTCGAACAGTATCGCTTTCACCGGTTGTGCATATTGAACTTGTCTACATGACACGCCGCTCCTCGATCGGTGGCAAGAACCAGACAGCAAGCCCGGCCAAAGGCAGAAAGGCGCAGAGTCGATAGACCGCCTCGACTCCGTAGTTGTCCGCCATTACGCCAAGGAGTGCCGCCGCGATCCCACCAAGACCGAAGTTTAGACCGTAGAACAAACCGCCGATCAGACCGATGCGGTTCGGCAGCAGGTCCATGGCGTAGATCAGGATTGAGGCAAAGGCGCTGGCCATAATCAGGTTGATCGCCACCGTCAGCACGCCGGTCCAGAATAGGTCGGCGTAGGGCAGGATCAGGGTCAACGGAAGGGGCCCCAGCACAGAGATCCAGATAATCTGCCGCCGCCCGATCGCATCACCGACGATCCCGCCGATCAGCACGCCAACCGCTGCCGCGATTAGGAATAGAAACAGCATCATCTGCGACGCGGGGATCGAAAGACCGAACTTCTCGATCAGGTAGAAGGTGTAGAAGGACCGGAAACTCTCGCCATAAGTGTTCTTGGTGAACATGAGGAAGGTGAGCACGCTCAATCCCAAAGCGATCGTTGCTACGCTATGCTCGGGTGAGGGGGTATCGGCTCGGCGGCGGGCGGAGCGTTCCGTGAACTCTGAGCGGATTCGATGCTGCTGGCTCCCGATCCAGGTCAGCAACGCCATCGCGAGAAGCGCGAGCACTGCGAACCAGGCCAGGCTCGGCTGGCCCCAAAGCACGATGATCAGCGCGGCAAGTACAGGACCGAGGGCGCCGCCCGCCTGTCCGCCCACCTGGAATATCCCCTGTGCAAGTCCCTGTCGGTCGCCTGCCGCGTAGCGTGCCATGCGCGTTGCCTCAGGATGAAAAATCGAGGATCCGATGCCAATCAGCGCCACCGCGACGAGGATCCCACCATAACTTGCGGCGAAGGCCAGGCACCCCAATCCGGACAAGGTGAAGGCCATGCCGACGACAGGTGAATACGGCGCTGGATAGCGGTCCGTCACCGTCCCCATCACCGGTTGCAGCAGCGATCCGGCGATCTGAAATGTTAATGTGATGAGTCCGATCTGTACGAAGTCGAGCCCGTATGCCTCCTTCAGGATCGGATAGGCGGCGGGTATGAGCGACTGCATCAGGTCGTTCAAAAGATGTGTCGCGCCGAGTGCGGTAAGCACGACGACGTAGGTGCGGGCAGGCGTGGTGGTGGTCAATTCCGTCACTTTTGGCTCATTTTGGCGGATTATGCCTCCAACTGCCGAAGCTTCAAGTATGGTGAGGAAGAGTTAGAACCCGCCAAGAGACGCGGCGTGGATGTCGTCGTCGCAGATCGGAAGAGCACACGTCTGAACTCCAGTCACAAGAGACAATCTCGTAT
>CAXQAV010000303.1:0-3606 GCA_964221795.1 Luminiphilus sp.
TGGCCTTTGGTATCGGGCCAGCGGGTACGGGCAAGACCTATCTGGCGGTTGCGGTCGGTGTGAACATGCTGATCAGCGGTCATGTGGACAAGATCATCCTGTCGCGTCCGGCGGTCGAGGCGGGCGAAAAGCTCGGCTATCTGCCGGGTGACATGAAGGACAAGGTCGATCCCTATATGCAGCCGCTCTATGACGCGCTGAACGACTTTCTGCCCGGCAAGCAGGCGGCCAAGATGATGGAAGAAAAGGTGATCGAGATCGCGCCGCTCGCCTTTATGCGTGGCCGAACGCTGTCGAATGCTTTTGTCGTGCTGGACGAGGCGCAGAACGCAACCACGATGCAAATGAAGATGTTCCTGACCCGATTGGGCGAAGGCTCGCGCATGGTGATCACCGGCGACCGCACCCAGATCGACCTGCCGCGCGGGGTGAGTTCGGGTCTGTGGGATGCGGAGCGCCTGCTCAAGGGCATTCCCAAGATCAGCTTCAACTATTTCACGTCGAAAGACGTTGTGCGCCATCCGCTGGTCGCGGCAATCATCGAAGCCTACGAAAAGGATCAGGAAGCCACCTGAGCCCGCTATGACAGTCGATTGTATCATCGAGGACGACCGTTGGGGCGATATCGAAGCCTTGGCCGAGATCGCAACCAATGCCGCACTGGACCGTTTGGGGCTGGAGCCTTCGGTCTTCGAGATCAGCCTGCTGGCTTGCGATGACGCGCGGATTGCTGTCCTGAATGCCGATTTCCGCGACAAGCCGACGCCGACCAACGTGCTGAGCTGGCCTTCTGACGAAAGGGGCGCTGCGGTGGATGGAGAAATGCCGAGCCCGCCACAAATCGGCCCTGACAGCGAGCTTGGCGATATCGCTATTGCATATGACACCTGCGCGCGCGAGGCCGCCGAGGCGGGCAAACCGATGCGCGATCACACCATTCATTTACTGGTTCATGGCACGCTTCATCTGCTGGGCTTTGACCACGAGCGTGACGGCGATGCCGCACTTATGGAAGGATTGGAGACAGAAATCCTTGGCAAACTGGGTATCGCTGACCCATATAGGGAGTAATCGGGCCGCAGGCCTTCATTCACAAGGATACAAATGGGCGACACTGGCGAGGGTCCATCTAGCGCAGCGCAGCGCGCGCAAGAGGATCAGATAGAGGGTTCACCGGGACTTTGGTCCCGTTTGCGGCAGGTCATCAGCCCCGCACCCAGTGACGAGACACACACCCAGACACCGCATGATTTGCCACGGGCCGCCGGCTCGGTTCTCGGGATGCTCAACCTGCGCCGGATGCGGGTCGAGGATGTGTCGATCCCCAAGCCCGACATCGTGGCTGTGCCGGTCACGATCAGCAAGGAAGAGCTGGTCGAAGTCTTCCGCACAAGTGGCCTGACCCGTGTGCCCGTTTATGACGGCACGCTGGATACGCCACTTGGTGTCGCCAACCTCAAGGATTTCGCCCTCAAGCACGGGTTCAACGGCAATACGCCGCTTGATCTGCGCGAAATGGTGCGGCCTCTGATCTATGTTCCCCCCTCGATGCCGCTGGGCGTGCTGCTGCAAAAGATGCAAGCCGAACGTATCCATATGGCGCTGGTCATTGACGAATACGGTGGCACTGACGGTCTTGTCACCATCGAGGACGTCATCGAACAGGTCGTGGGCGAGATCGAGGACGAACACGATATCGAAGAGGCGAAAAGCTGGGTCATGGAAAAACCCGGCTGCTATCTGGCGCAGGCCCGCACCGACCTTGAGGATTTCGAGGCCGAGATCGGCATCAAGCTGACCGAGCATGACGAGATCGATGAGGAAGAGATCGACACGCTCGGCGGGTTGGTCACGATGCTGGCGGGTCATCTTCCCGCGCGGGGCGAGGTGATCGTGCATCCCGATGGCCCCGAGTTCGAAGTCGTCGACGCCGATCCCCGCCGCATCAAGCGCTTGCGGGTGCGGATTGCTGCCAAAAAGAATGGCTGACATCGCAGCTAGGTTTGCCGCAAGGGGGCGCCCATTGCGCATTGCCGTGCTGGCACTGCTGGGGGCGTTGGCCAGTCAGGGACAGGCGCCGCTTGATTTCTGGCCGCTGACGCTTGCCGCACTTGCGTTGCTTTTTGTGCTGACGGGACAGATGCGCGATCCCCGCGCGCTGGCTTTTGCGCTCTGGGCCTTCGGCTTTGGCTATTTCGCGGTGGCGCTGCGCTGGATCGTTGAGCCTTTCCTTGTGGATGTGGCACGCCATGGCTGGATGGCGCCGTTTGCCCTTGTGCTGATGGCGAGCGGCGCCGCGCTGTTCTGGGCCTTCGCAGGTTGGGTGGCGGCGCGACTGGGCGGTGGACGGTGGCTGCTTGCGCTGGCACTGGTCGGAGCAGAGGCGTTGCGCGCCCTGATCCTCACGGGATTCCCATGGGCCTTGCTCGGGCATATCTGGGTCGAGACACCCTTGGCACAACTGGCGCGTTTTGGCGGTCCGCATCTGTTGTCACTGCTGACCGTGACGGTGGCGCTGGCGCTCGCGGCACTGTTCAGACGCTACCGTGTGCAGGGATTGGTTGTGCTAGGTCTTATGGTGGCGCTGGGATTTGTATTGCGGCCGCCTGCAATGCCCGTAGCCGATGCGCCTGTGGTCCGGCTAGTCCAACCCAATGCGCCGCAGTCGCAGAAGTGGGATCCGGTCTATCGCGATATATTCCTGAATCGTGCGCTCCGCCTGACGGCAGAAGGCGAGGTCCCCGATCTGGTTGTCTGGCCGGAAACCTCGGTTCCCTACCTGCTAAACCAGATCGAGGATGACCTGTCGCTTCTGTCGGATGCCGCGCGGGGCGCGCCATTGGTCTTTGGTATCCAGCGGTGGGATCAGGAGTTTAACGGCTACAACAGTCTTGTGGTGTTGGGGCAGGGTGGCCAGATTTCTGCGATCTATGACAAGCAGCATCTGGTGCCCTTCGGAGAATTCTTTCCGGGTGCGCGCTGGCTTGGGGATATGGGCCTGACGGGCCTTGCGGACAATCTCGGGCGCGGCTTTACGCCGGGAGTCGTCTCCGGTCCGATCGAGATCGCAGGAATTGGACCGGCGGTGCCGCTAATCTGTTATGAGGGCATCTTTTCGGAAGAAATCGTCACCGGCGACAGTCGCCCGCGGCTTTTGTTGCTGATCACCAACGATGCATGGTTCGGCGAGTCAGCCGGTCCTTTGCAACATCTGGCACAGGCGCAGCTTCGCGCGATCGAACAGGGGTTGCCGATGGCGCGGGCCGCCAACACCGGCGTCAGTGCGATCATTGACCCTTACGGTCGTCTGGTCGATGCGATGTGGATTGGGACAGAGGGCGCGATTGATGTTCCGCTGCCTGAGGCATTGCCCGCGCCGCCCTACGCCCGCTTTGGTGACTGGCCCGTTTTTGTGTTGCTGCTGGCACTTGCGGGCTTCGGAATTCTGCGTGGTCGCCGCGATAGTAATTGACCTTCGCAGATACGCCCCATATTGCGGGTGAGCCTGCTGTCACAACGGCTTCCTGACGTGGCAGCGTAATTATTATCGGAGCACATCATCCCCATGGCACGGCAAGACTACATTTTCACCTCGGAATCGGTTTC
>CAXQAV010000304.1:0-8738 GCA_964221795.1 Luminiphilus sp.
CCGAGATCGGCATCATGCTCAAGCGTCTGGGTCACTTTCTCTCCGACAAGACGGTTGAGCAGATGGGTCAGATCCGCCAGCGTGGCCGCCACGTCGATCGTTTCAAGTTGCAGACTCTGTTTGCGGGAAAAGGCCAGCAACTGCCCCACAAGGCTTGCCGCGCGGTTGGCGTTCTGGTGGATCTGGATCAGGTCGGCATAGTCCTGATGACCGACGTCATGGCGTAACAGCAAGAGATCGCAATGCCCTGAAATCGCGGTCAGCAAGTTGTTGAAATCATGGGCAACCCCGCCCGCCAGCTGGCCAATGGCCTGCATCTTCTGGCTTTGGACGAATTGCGCCTCAAGCGTCTTGAGCTCGGTCACATCGTTCAGAACCGCGATCAGGTGGCGGTCGTCACCCGCCCCTGCGGTGTTCAGGGTGACTTGCACGAAGGTTTCGCGGTTTTCTGACCGACCGGCGCAGGAACTCAGACACATGCGCGCCCTGCCCGCCCATGGCCTGTGCGAGCCAGTCGTTGATCGGGCGACCGGGGCCATCAAGGACATCGGACAGAAAGCGGCCCTCTGTCGATGCGATGTGCAGAAGGTTTCGCGCCTCGCGGTTCGACGCCACGATCCGACCGTCATCTGACGCCTTGAGCAAAGGCACAGGCAGGTCTTCGATCGCGTCCCACTCGGCCTCTGGCCTCTCTTGGGGAAGTGCGGACGGAGAAATCAGCACCATCCTGCGCTGACCTCAATCGTCATTGCCAAGTTCGGAAACAAGAAACTCGCGTGGGCCGTTGCAGGTGTGAACCAGCTTGATCCCGTCACAGCCCTCCCTGGACCCGTCAAGGACGTCGTCGAGATGCCAGGGTGTTCTGCCCAGTAGCCGTGTGAGCGCCGTGTTTGTCGCGATAACTTCACCGCTGCTATCAACCAAAAGCCCCGGGAGTGCGTCCGGCAAGCCAGCCTCTGCCGTTTCTGCGGCCAATTGGGTAAATGCCCAGACCAGACACCCGCGCCCTGATCGCAGAAGACGGATGCGGTAGGAACCGGCCACAATCATGCCCTGCTCTCTTTGATCGCGCGCTGTCTCCTGCACGATAGTCCCTGACAAGGCATCAAGGACGCGGGCCGGCTCGGCCAATGTGCCAGCCAAGACCACGTCGAGCGTCGCCTGTGCCGGGACGGTAAATGCGCAGGTTGCAGCTTGGCTTGCCGCCACGATACGTCGTTCTTCATCCGTGACAAAGGCGATCTGTTTGCCAGTCAAAACGGCGACAGCCGCACCTTCACGGCGCAGCCGATCCCGATTGCGTTTCTGTTGCACATTGGCGACCACCACAAAGGCCACCAAAAGACAAAGCCCCCCAAAGAACTGGAGCGCCAAAGGATCAGTCGCCGGGAAGGGACCGAAGCTGGCCAGGATGCAAATCACACCTGCCAGCGCAAGACCGATTGCGCCCTGATGGATGCGTTGATTGTCCAGAAGGGAAAACTGTTCTCGCACGGGCACCCCTTGTCATCGGATCGCCACTGAACGCCAGAAAGGTTAACCGACGCCTAAGAGAACCACAGCTTAAAGACTTTCGCAATCATTGGTTGTTCTTCATGACAGCGAGGAAAAAGCCATCACCCCTATCATCCGGCAGTCTTGAACCACTCTGCACAAGCGACCATTCAGGATTTTGCTTTATAAACATCTGGATGCGCTCACTATTCTCACTCGCAAGCACAGAACATGAGGCATAGGCAAGGATTCCTCCGGGACGAACCAACTGACGCGCGGCATTCAGAACTTCATCCTGCGATTGCATCAATGCATCAAGACGTTCGCGCGTCAGACGCCATTTTGCATCCGGTGTCCGCCGCCACGTGCCACTGCCGCTGCAAGGCGCATCACAGAAAACCAGATCGAAAGGCCCTGCCGACGCAAGCGCCCCACCGGCAAGCGTCTTGATCTCGACCCCTGCCCGCGCTGCGCGCTCTGGCAGGTCGCGCATCCGTTGCGAGGCGATGTCATGGGCGAAGACTTCGGCGTCGAAGGTATCGGCGATCGCCAGCGCCTTGCCACCGCCGCCCGCGCAATAGTCCAGCACCCACTCCGCGGACCCCAAGGGCAATTGCCCCACCGCCCATTGCGAGGATGCGTCCTGCAATTCGATCCAGCCCTTTGCAAAGGCATCCGAGGATTTGACACGGCGCGGGTTCGCAGTGACTTCGAGACAGGTTGCAACCTCGGGATGGGGTGTGGTCGCGATGCCTTCCGCTTCAAGCGCGGCCGCTGCCGCGTCGCGCGTCGTCAGGCGGCGATTGACCCGCAGGAAGACGGGGGCGCGGCGTTGCAGAGCACGCGCGGCCGCTTCGGCATGCTCACCAAGGCTGGCCTGCCACGCAGGCCAGAGCCAGTCGGGAATATCACAGGCTGCGGAAATGGACGGTGGCTGGAAAGGCGTCAACTCCGCCGGATCAGGTGCGGCAGGTGCGTGTCCTTCACCGGAAAAGAGCGCCGGGATATCCCAGCCCTCGCGCAGCGCCAATTGCAGCATCAGGCTGCGACCGTCGCCATCACCCAAAGAGCGGCGCATCCGCAGGGCATCAAAGACATGATCCCGCACGGCCGCCCGATCCTTGGAACCGGCATAGCGGCTGCCGCGCGCCCATGCGGTGAGCGCCTGTTCAGCGGGCACACCGGTGCCGATGGCATCGAGGGCCTCGATCGCCGCAGCAACCCGTGCACCCGGGATCATGGCTTATCCGATCCGGTAGTTCGGCGCTTCACGCGTGATCTGCACGTCGTGGACATGGCTTTCCTTGAGGCCGGCACCGGTGATTTTCACGAATTGGCAGTTCTTGCGCATTTCGGCGATGGTCGCACAACCAGTATAGCCCATTGCGGCCCGCAGACCGCCGACCAGCTGATGCACAACCGCATGAGCAGAGCCTTTATAGGGCACCTGACCTTCGATCCCTTCGGGAACCAGTTTGTCGCTGGCGGCCTCTTTCTGGAAATAGCGGTCGGCAGACCCGCTCGCCATGGCGCCAAGGCTGCCCATGCCGCGATAGGATTTGAACGAACGGCCCTGATAGAGAATGACCTCGCCGGGGGACTCGTCCGTGCCCGCGATCATGCTGCCGACCATCGCGCAGGAAGCCCCTGCCGCGATCGCCTTGGCAAAATCGCCCGAGAACTTGATGCCGCCATCCGCGATGACTGGTGTATCCCCCGCGCCCGCAGCACAATCCATGATCGCTGTCAGCTGTGGCACGCCGACGCCGGCGACCATGCGGGTGGTGCAGATCGACCCTGGCCCGATACCGACTTTGACCGCATCGGCCCCTGCCCCGATCAGGGCCCGCGCGGCCTCTGCCGTGGCGATGTTACCAGCCACGATCTGCACTTCATTCGAGAGTTTTTTGACCCGTTCGACTGTTTTGGCGACACCTTCGGAGTGGCCATGCGCCGTGTCGACCACGATCATATCCACGCCGGCCTCGATCAGGGCCTCGGAACGCTCAAAGCCCGCATCACCGACACCTGTCGCCGCCGCTACGCGCAGACGGCCCAGTTTGTCCTTGCAGGCCATTGGGTTCAGCACCGCCTGTTCGCTATCTTTCAGCGTCAGCAATCCGGTCAGCTTGCCCTTGGCGTCTGTGATCAGCAGTTTTTCGATCCGCCGTGCCTGCATCAGAGACCGTGCCTCGTCCAGATCGGCCGGTTCCTGCAACATCGCAAGGTTCTCGGTCGTCATCATCACGCTGACAGGCGTGTTGTCGCCCTGTGCAAAACGCATATCGCGGTTGGTCACGATACCGACGATCTTGCCGCCCTCACCCACAACCGGAAATCCGGTAATCCGGTAACGCTCCATCAGTGCTTTTGCGTCGGCCAACGTCTGATCGGGGCGCAGCGTCACAGGGTTATAGACCGTGCCCGACACAAAGCGTTTGACGCGACGGACTTCTTTGGCCTGCGCCTCGACGTTGAGGTTCTTGTGGACCACCCCGATACCGCCAGCCTGCGCCATGGCAATCGCCATGCGGCTTTCGGTCACCGTATCCATGGCACTGGACAGAAGCGGGATGTTCATACGGATGAATTTGGTCACGTAAGTCGATGTATCGGCCGTAGACGGCAATACGCTCGATGCTCCCGGCACCAGCAGAACATCATCAAAGGTGAGTGCCTCGCGAATCTCCATCAACCTATCTCCGTTGTCGTGGGTGCGTTGGCACGTCCCTATTGCACGGATGGGGATTGGGGGAAAGGGCTTATGACGGTGTAGTTCCAAGCACTAAGACCGGTTTGGCGCAATCCACCTCAATGGGCGGACTAAACCTGCATCATCTGAAGGCTAGAGTTGCGATCTTCATGTCACATGTGGCGCAGTGCTGTGATGGCAGATCAAGGCTTGCTCAAACGGGGCCGAGCATCGGAACGGCAAGCCTGCTTATGATCGGAAAAGCGCAGTGAGAAGGACGTATAGTCCGGAAACAGTCTTTCACAAATTAACTATTGTGGTCCTAAAGATCGGCAATATTGCAGGTATCCTTTCAAATATGGCGTATTTATGTTATTTCATAGGCGTAAATTAGGCCACGATGCTCTGACAGTTGGCAGGCCCTCCCAGGCGGAGGCTGCACGCCATTTCTACCTGACAGAATTAGCAGGATTGCGGGCTGTTCCGGCCATTTCCCGACCTTCACGAAGACCAAACTGCGCAGCCCTCGCGTTTCCATTTGCTGGCCTGACATCTGATCACAAGAAACGACTTTGCCTCGCGAACAGACTGTCCGTGCGGTTCCCAAGGTCATCTTGCTGATACTGACTTGCACAGAAATAAGTGCCTCAACAGTTATGATATAACATATCACTACCCACATCGAGCTTTTGCCATGCCACACAACCGCGGAAGAACCACGCTGAAACGCAGAAAGCGCGTCGGGAACCCAATGGCCGAATTTGACAGATTGCCCACAGAGTTGCGGCAATGGCTGGCACAAGCCGCGCTGCCATGGCACGCGAAATCAGCCCTCAAGTCCTATTCGCGTGCTCTGTCTCGCAAAGGCTGCCGAAAACAGGTACTTGCTGAGCTGGACCGTATCCAGTCACGTCTTGTCGCAAAAGATGCCGCCCGGATCTGGGGCGAGAACCATCCAGATGCTCAAACGCTATGACAGGCCATTCCCAGAGCGCATGACCATGCCGCTCCCTATAATCATTATGACGGATATGGCCCTTCCCCTCGGCAGCCGAGCCGCTACATTCCGCGCAACATCCCACGGTGCGCGAAATGTCGAACGATCCTCTTGTCATCTTTACCCCTTCTGGAAAGCGGGGGCACTTTCCTGTGGGCACGCCGGTCCTGCAGGCCGCGCGAAAGCTGGGGGTCGACCTCGACAGCGTCTGCGGTGGGCGCGGAATTTGTTCGAAATGCCAGATCACGCCCTCTTACGGCGAGTTTCCCAAACACGGCGTAACCGTTGCCGAAGACGCGTTGTCCGAATGGAACGCGGTCGAGCAGCGCTATGATGACAAGCGCGGGCTGAAAGCCGGCCGGCGCCTTGGCTGTCAGGCGACGATCCAGAAGGACGTGATCATCGACGTGCCGCCCGAAAGCCAGGTGCACAAGCAGGTTGTGCGCAAACGGGCCGAGGCGCGGGCGATCACAATGAACCCCTCGACAAAGCTCTACTTTGTCGAAGTCGAAGAACCTGATATGCACGATCCATCGGGCGATCTCGAACGGCTGGTCGCGGCCCTGCGCCGCGAATGGGACCTGCCGGAACTGGAAGCAGACCTTGGCGTGATGCGGACCCTGCAGAAGGCTTTGCGCAAGGGTGAATGGAAAGTCACCGTCGCGGTGCACCTCGGCGATTCCGTTTTCTCGCCCAAGATCATCCATATCTGGCCTGGCTTTTATGAGGGCACGATCTATGGCCTCGCTGTCGATCTGGGCTCGACCACCATTGCGGCACATCTTTGTGACCTGCAGACCGGTGAAGTTGTCGCCTCTTCCGGCATCATGAACCCACAGATCCGCTTTGGCGAAGACCTGATGAGCCGTGTGTCCTATGGAATGATGAACCCGACAGGCTCGGAAGAGATGACGAAAGCGGTGCGCGAGGGTATGAACGCTCTTTTCGTCCAGATCGCCGTCGAGGCCGCAATCGACCGCAACCTGATCGTTGATGCGGTTTTCGTGTGCAATCCGGTTATGCATCATCTCTTCCTCGGGATTGATGCATACGAATTGGGGCAGGCCCCCTTTGCGCTCGCGACCTCCGAGGCCATTTCGCTGCGCGCTACCGATCTGGACCTGAACCTGCATTCGGCGGCCCGTGTCTATATCCTGCCTTGCATCGCGGGCCATGTGGGCGCTGATGCAGCGGCCGTCGCTCTCTCCGAAGCACCCGATAAGTCCGAAGATCTTTTGCTGGTGGTGGATGTGGGCACCAACGCCGAGATCCTGCTGGGCAATACAGAAAAAGTGCTGGCCTGTTCCTCGCCCACCGGCCCCGCCTTCGAGGGCGCTCAGATCAGCTCGGGCCAGCGCGCTGCGCCGGGCGCGATTGAACACGTCCAGATCGATCCGGTGACAAAACTTCCACGTTTTCAGGTGATTGGCTCCGACCTCTGGTCGGATGAAGACGGGTTCGAGGTCGCCATCGCCCAGACAGGTGTGACCGGCATCTGCGGTTCAGGGATTATCGAAGTGATCGCCGAAATGCGCCTTGCGGGGATCGTTGACGGCCCTGGCCTCATCGGATCGGCAGAGCAGACCGGCTCGCCCAATTGTTTTCAGGACGGGCGGACGAATTCCTACCTGCTCTATGATGGCTCAGCGAGCGGCGGGCCGAAGATCACCGTCACCAATACCGATATGAGGCAAATCCAGATGGCCAAGGCCGCGCTCTATTCGGGCGCGCGCTTGCTAATGGACAAGTTCGAGGTGGACAAGGTCGACCGGATCGTGCTGGCCGGTGCTTTCGGGGCGCATATCAGCCCGAAACACGCGATGGTGCTGGGCATGATCCCCGATGCACCGCTCGAAAACGTGACCAGCGCCGGCAACGCCGCAGGCACAGGGGCGCGTATTGCCCTGCTGAATACCGAAGCACGGCGCGAGATCGAGGCAACGGTCCATAACATCCACAAGATCGAAACCGCCATCGAGCCGCGCTGTCAGGAGCATTTCGTGAATGCCTCGGCCCTTCCGAACTCGGTCGAGCCTTTCCCGATCCTTGAAAGCATCGTCACAATTCCGCAGGTCAACCACAATACCGGCGGTGGTGGTGGCGGCGCCGATGGCGGCCGCAGGCGGCGCAGGGCGCGGTAAGGGTGCAAGGCGCGCCTCAACAGCGCGACGCGCTTCTGGACATCCTGCGCGCATGGGCGATTACCCATGTGATCCTGTTTCATGTGATCCACGGACTGATGCGCTTTGCACCAGCGGTGGACCTGCCGCGCCTGATTGCGAACTATCCGTGGTGGATGAACTTTAGCTGGCAACCACTTGGTGTTGATATCATCTTCTTGGTATCGGCTTATCTTCTGACGCGCGCGCTTTTGTCCGAGATTGGCACCGCAGGGAGTATAGATCTGCGCCGTTTCTATATGCGGCGCGTGTCGCGGATCATCCCGCTTTATTATGTGGCAGTCCTGCTCTTTGCACTCGCGCAGGGCAACAGCATCGGCGACATCATCCTGGCTTTGCTCTTTGTGGAGTTTCTTTTCATGGGCAGCGCGATCGTGCCCGTCGGATGGTCGATGGAACTGATGATGTATGTCTATCTGGCCCTGCCGATTGTGGCCGGCGGCATCATGCGGTCAAAGCGGCCGTTTCTCTGGCTCGCCTCCGCCATTGTCACAAGCATTGCGATCCGCTTCTTGCCTCTCTGGGGCCAACCAGAGATAGCGACGAGACTGTTTACCCATCTACTCGACCGCGGCGATATCTACCCAGAGGCGACGGCCCTATACTTTGCGCCTTGGTTCCGACTGACGCCTTTCCTGATCGGTATCGCCCTTGCTGCCCTTGTCCATCTGCGAAAGGACTGGCTGGTCCGTTTGAATGCCAACACAGCTAAGCGGTTGGCATTGCGGGTTACGGCTCTGGTCCTGATCGGCTTTTCACTTTTTCTGCCCGTCCATGACGCGGCAAGCTGGGTCTATCGGACAACCGACCCTGCATTCTGGACAGTCTACTGGGCGACGAACGCCAGCCTTGCGGCGCTTGGCGCCACATTGCTAATGATCGCACAATTTGGACGTCCGCTTTCACTTGCAGGGCCTTGGGCCGCGATCTCTCGCAACATCATGGGCATCTACCTCTTCCATATGCCGATGATCCTGATCGGCGCCATCGTGGTCTTCCGCAGCGATGATCCTACGATCCTCGGCACCGCGACAGTCTGGCATGTCTTGGGCATTTTCTTTATCGCGCTGCTCCTCAGCCTTGGCGTCGCGGCCCTGCTCAACCGCTTTGTCGAGCGTCCGACCCAGAGCTTCCTGCGCCGCAAATTCAACGCCTGAGCCCGCCGATCCCACTTGACGCCGAACGCGGCGCGGCTTACCCAAACTTACTTTTCGCGGGTATGGTGAAAAGGTATCACGAAAGCTTCCCAAGCTTCAGTTACGGGTTCGATTCCCGTTACCCGCTCCACCCCTTTTCCAGATCAGAGGTCCCGATGCCGCAAATCATCCGCAAGCACACCAATGCCCGCATGTCGCAATTGGTCATCCACAACGGT
>CAXQAV010000305.1:0-3789 GCA_964221795.1 Luminiphilus sp.
TTGCGAACCCGCTGCATGTGATTGTCAACGGTCTTTGGGTTTTCGCGCTGGATTTCGTACAGAATTTCCTTCACGCGCAGTCCCTGCGCTTTAAGGCGCAGCACTTGCAGGTTCAGACTGCTCAACCCCATTTGGGCGATCACTTCGTTGGACCAGTCACTGGACAGGTGCAGATGATTGGCAAGCGCCTGAATGACGGGCCGGTCCCGTTCAAACCGGGCATCATGCTTGGCGCTCTCTCCAGACGGGTCGAAAAGTCCAATGATCCCTTTGAGTCCGTTGCCTTCCAAAGGAAGCACTACACCGCAGGACACGAAGTTGCGGACCCCGTCAACGACGCGGGCAAAATTCTGGGGCAGTTCATCTTCATCCAGCAGGCGGTAGAAGCTTGATTGTAATATGGGCTGCTGTGCCAGAGCCCCCATCCGCATGCCAAAATCATCCAGCGCATAGTTGTTTCGCTGATAGATCTCACGCCATTCATCAGGCAGGCCCGATCGTTTGGAGACATGGTTGTTGTGAATGGCATGCAGCGACCGCGTGTCCAGAAACAGGCCGTAGTTGACGCCGACGTAGCCGTACTCAACCTCCATGAACCCGGCAAAAAGCTGGTACTTTGCATCCAGTGTTGGCGCTTCGGTGATTTGGGTTAACAGGTCAAGAGGGGCGTGCATGGATCAATCATTAGGTTGGGGGCGGCGGTGCCGCCTGAACTCTCAGATTGAAATATCAAGCACTCTTATTGCGTTAAGGGGAATTTTTTCGAATTTTTTGCGGTAGTTCCTTTATACGCTTCGCCAAGCCCTGCAATTTGTCAGGATTGCAGCGGCAATTCAGGCAAAAAACGTGTCAGCCTCCGAAGCCCGCAATATTGCCCTGCCGGATCCATGCGCTCGAACAATTTCCCCAATAGGCCATGTTCGCGGGCCAGGCATCAGGCGTCAAAGAACAGGCTGCCAGACGGGCGTCATAGTCCAGCTGGGCCATATAGCCGCCAGCGCCGTCGCCCTTGTCAGGATCAATCCAGATGATGCCGGCATACCCATCCTCGTTGGCACATTCAAATGCAGAGCCGAGGTCACCTGGAAACACATAGCCGAGGATTGCGGCCTCATCATCTGGCGCGGCATAGAGCGCGATTTGTCCGTTTTCGGTGCCCTCATTGCTCAACACTCCGGCAACCTCGCGGCAGTCGTAGGCGCCATGCGGCGTGGCGCCGGTGATCGGCTTTGAGGGCTGATAATATGCAGTGCTGACACCGCTAGGGCCTGTCCGCAGTACGTTCATCGACACGCCGCGCAGGGTCAGCAGGTTCGTGACTTCCGCGCTGAGCGCGGGCTGCATGCAGTACAGACTGCTGTCCGGGGCGGTGCCGCGGCTGAACAGGTCCAGCCAGATTTCCGCATCGGAGGTGTCGGTGCTGTCGATCGGAGACTTCACGCTCAGCACCGCGCGGCCCCCCTCGTGGACAAAGGTGAATTCATGCACGTCCCAGGGAAACCCGCCGGTGCCGGGTGTCATAGCATAGGGAATATCTGCCGTCAGCCGGGTGATCGGACCATCGGAGATCTGTGGCGTTACATGCAGTTCCAATGCGGGGGCGCCGGTTTCCGGGTGCTCGGTGGCGCAGACTTTGATTTCCTCTGCCTCCTCCGTCAGGCACAGCACCTGGGTCGTCGGGATGTCATCGCAAAAGGCCTGCGCCATGCTGGCGGAGCACAGCAGGCCAAGGCCACATGTTGGTATCAACGAACGCACGTTCGATCCTCCTGTAAGGTTGCGGCACCGAGGGCCCGAAGCATCTCTACTTGGCCCTTGGGATGCGCGCGGGCTTATTGAATTTGTTCAAGATGGGCGGCATCAACCCATCCCGTGGCACAGGGGCCGGTATAAGGCTGGCCAAGGGCCTCGGGCCTCAGCAGGCAATCGGACATGCCGTTGGTCGGAATTGCGACGGCAAGGAACCCATGGTTTTGGTCTATGATGTCAATGGTGTCGCCCGGCTGTAGCATCCACCAGATCGGGGTCGCGGCCGAGGGGTGTGCCGTGGCATAGACGGGCAGGCCCTCGGGATGGGCAGATGTGTCAGCCACCCGCGCCACCCCGACCGTGTCCATGCGCGGGATGATCTCATCCTGAGAGAAAAACGCAGCAATCGGGCCGCGCGTGTCTTGGGCGGTCCACAGTGCCTCGGGGTCGGCATAGATTGTTTCAGGCGCACAGAGTGTCTGATCGATATGCGCGCGCCAATGCGGCGATTGCAGCCACATATCGCGCGCGCCGGTGTCGGCCACCGTTTCTTCCATGTCGTCCCATGGCAACACCACATGCAGGGTCACGGGCTCTGCGAAGTCGGTACTCCAGAACCCAAGTTCCAGCCGCAGCTGGTCGTCTTCGGACCAGCGAAACCAGGTCGTGTCCGCATCCGCAATCAAAGGTGTGTCGTAATAGGTGTCTCCTGATGCCAGCGCATGACGGGTGAGCACATAGCTGTGTTTCTTGGCGCAAACGGTGATCTGTTCGCGGAAGTCCGCGTTGTCCGTTGCGCATTGAAACAGCACCTCACCGCCACAAACGGATTGCGCCGTGGCGGTTCTGGACCATCCGGCCGCCATCAACATGGCGGCCACTGTCAAGGGGCTGGGCAGCATCGCAACAGACCTACTGCGTTGCTTCGATCAGTTCGATGAGCGAAGACAGGTCGCTGGTCACGGTCCCTGCGTCACAGGGAATATCAGCGATCAGCGCGCCGTCTTTCAGCACATTGATCCCGCCCATTTCGGTGGCACCTGCCGCGCGTTCGGTGCCCCACCAGACCTCGTAAGCGTAGCCGCCACCGCCATCAAAGGTGACGGAGTCGCTCATGAAATTCCCCATGCCATTCCAGGGCGACGCGGTGATCGTTGCCATGTCCTGCATGATCTCCTTTTCCACCGTGCCGTTGGATTTGAAGAACCCATAGGCAGCCTTGGAGCCGTCTGCCCAGACCGCATTGCAGACCTCGACCCCACGGGTGCCGTCTTTGAGGGTGCAGGTGAACATTTCGGTGCCGTCAAGTTCGCAGAACTGCCCAGCCTGTAGCGCGCCTGCGCCAAAGATCATCGCAATCGAAAGGTATATCTGTTTCATAGTGTGTCCTGTCACGAGGAATAGATTGAAAAATCAGGTTGTCTGGGGCTTGGGCGCCGATTTGCGCAGCCAATAGGCACTGAGGGCGGCACCAGCCAGCGCCACCGCAAGGATCCCCAATGCGAGAAGCGGGCGGAAGTAAACCCAGGCAATCGCCATGGTCGTGCCGCCTACACCCAGCGTGAGGGCAAGGCTGATGAGAGAGGTGACCGAGGCGGTGATCCAGCCCAGGAAGGGCAGAATGCTGGCGATGACGTCAACCACGCCGAACAGCGCCTTGAAGCCCAGAAACAGCAGCAGCATTAGGCCGATACGCAACCTCCACGTCTTGAACGTGTTGGTGCTGACCGCCGTCTGGAACATCTCGTCCGCGGTTTTCAGCCCCTGTTCGACCAAGTAGATCTCGCGCCCGTTCTGCGCGGTATAGGGCACCAGCGCACCACCGCGCTGCACGCCGACCACGCTGGCCGCGTCGATGGTTGAGGCGTGATAGCTTACCCGCAGATCGCCGAGCCGCGGTGCCGTGACATCGGCGCTGGTGACCAGCTGCCCGGCCACCAGTTTGGGTGGCTGTTCCAGCGACAGCGCGCGGGTGATCTCCTGCGCCTGTTCGGCGGTCAGCAGCATTGGCGTTGCGCCGCCCAGATCAGAGATTTCATC
>CAXQAV010000306.1:0-5220 GCA_964221795.1 Luminiphilus sp.
TAGTTCATCGCGCGGGCGAATTTCTCGCAATCCGCCTCGGCGACATGAGCGAGCGGACGATAGACGAAAAGATCGCCCTCTTCGTTCAGCAACTTTGGCGGCATTGTGGCCAACCGTCCGCCGTGGACGAGGTTCATAAAGAAGGTTTCGAGGGTGTCATCGCGGTGATGGCCCAGCACAACTGCAGAACATCCCTCTTCCCGCGCGATCCGGTAAAGGTTACCGCGCCGCAACCGCGAGCAGAGCGCGCAATAGGTCCGGCCCTGCGGCACCTTATCGACCACAATCGAATAAGTGTCCTGATATTCGATCCGGTGCGGCACTCCCATCCGCTCGAGGAACTCCGGCAGCACCGTCGCAGGAAAACCGGGCTGGCCCTGATCAAGGTTGCAGGCGATCAGTTCGACGGGCAGCAGCCCGCGCCACTTCAACTCGTAGAGGGCGGCAAGCAGGGTATAGCTGTCCTTGCCACCAGAAAGGCAGACAAGCCACTTCGCATCACGTTCGATCATGCCGTATTGCTCAATCGCCTCACGGGTATAGCGCACGATCCGCTTGCGGAGTTTCTTGAACTCCGTCGTGGTGGGCGCGCCTTCGAAGAGCGGGTGGATTTCGGTTTCATCAAGCATGGCGCGCATATGCCAGAACAGGAACGCTCTGCCTAGTGGCATCCGATGAGCCCTGCCCTGCGTATCAATAGAAAACCGGAGACGAAAATGCGCCTGATCCTTGCCGCCGCCCTGATGTTTCTTGCCGCTTGCACTGGCAAACCGTCATTCGATGACCCTGCCCTTTCGGACCGCAAGCTGAACCTTGAGGAGTTCTTTGACGGCGAGCTGGTCGCCTATGGACAGTTTCAGGATGTGCTGGGCACCGTGCGCCGCAATTTTGTGGTCGAGATCAACGGCGACTGGGACGGCGAGTGCCTGCGGCTGATTGAGGATTTCGTCTATGAGGACGGCTCGACCGAGCAGCGTATCTGGACGCTGGTGAAGACAGGCGAGGATAGCTGGACCGGCACCGCCCCCGGTGTGATCGGCACGGCCACGGGCGTTGAGAACGGCGACCGCTTCAATTGGGTCTACGAAATCGCCCTCCCCATCCCGAGCGCGGATGGAGAGACCGAAACCATGCGTGTCAGCTTTGACGACTGGATGTGGCTTTTGGCCGACGACCGCTTGCTGAATCTGGCCTATGTCAAGCGGTATGGGCTGGAAATTGGCACGGTGACGATCTCGTTTGAGAAGTTGTGAACGGCTGTTAGGGTGCAGCCGCTGACAAAGGCGGAGGGCACCAGATGGCACAAATCATCCTGACGACTATCGTCGTGATCGGTGTTGGGGTGATGCTCTATCGTGCCCATCTTGCGGACAAAGCCGACAAAGCCAATGCCGCTGCGCGCAAGCCGAAACGCCGCGAGGGTGATCCGAACGACATCCGCGACTGGCCTGCAATCGTTGCCAAGGCCACCGAGCTTGCCGATTTGCAGGCGAAACCCTGCGTTGCGCTGCATCTAGGCGATGATCCGAATACCGACGCACCGCATTCATGCATCGGCGGGCGGCCGAGCCTGCCAGTGGGCATGGATTGGCCAGCCGATGATCTTTCTCGCCCAGATCAATTTTGCCGAAATGCCGCCCTTGGCCGGCTATCCGGACAGGGGGCTGCTCAGCTTCTTTGTCATGGATGATGATCTCAACGGGTCCTAGTTTCCGTCAGTTGGTGACAAGTGGTTTCAGGTTCACTTGTTTGATGACCCAGATACGCTGGTCCGCGCACCCTTTCCCGAGGTGACTTGGGAGTCTGTCCCGATGAGCGACCTCTTTGTGCAGGAGGGGCGGCCATTGACGGGCGCGACCGCGACGGGCCCTCTTTCAGCAAATAGCTATCAGGTCTCCGAATTGACCCGCGATTGGTATCCCAATTGCCCGAATGATCTCTGGGATGCCTTTGGTGATAGGTTGGTGCAGACAAAACCGTCCCCGTTCTATTTTGGCGGTCACCCCGATTTTGTGCAGCAAGACATCCGGCACCCGGGCGGCAATCCCGACTATACGGCCTATAGCAAGGTCCTGTTCCAGATGGGCTATCTGCCTTCGAAAGACCGAAAGATCGAGGTCTGCTGGGGCGATGCGGGTGAGGCCTGTTTCCTGATCACAAAAGACGATCTGGCCGCGCGGCGGTTTGATCGCGCAATCTACAGCTGGGACTGCGGTTAATCAGGCACGTTGTCGATGCCTGACCCGCCCCAGGGGTGGCATCGCATGATGCGGCGCACCGTCAGATACGTCCCCTTGATCGCCCCGTGCTTTTCGAGCGCCTCGAGCGAATAGGCCGAGCAGGTCGGCTGGTACCGGCACCCGTGCCCGACCCACGGCGACAGGACCACGCGGTAGGCGCGGACAGGCAGCGAGACAATGTAGGCCATAGGCGTCATCCGTGGACCTTCTTCAATGCGCGGCGCAGATCGGCCAGCAGTTGATCAAAAGGTAGGGTCGCTGTCACCTCTTTGCGACCCACAAGCACGTAATCCCATCCATCGCGGCCCAGTTCAGGCAAGGCCAAGCGTGCAACCTCGCGCAGGCGGCGCTTGGCGCGGTTGCGGGCTACGGCGTTGCCGACTTTCTTGGAACAGGTGAAACCGACGCGGATACCGGTGGCCTCACCCTCCGCACGTTTGCGGGCCTGCAGGTTGAAGGCAGGAGAGGCGGAGCGGCGTCCATGGCTCGCACGGACAAAGTCTGCGCGCTTGATCAGCACGCATAAAGAAACCGCCGGCGGGCCGTTCTTTGACACCACCGGCGGTTCCATAGCAGTCAACAGAGAGCTGGGGCGCTTACGCGCTCAGCTTTGCACGGCCCTTTGCGCGGCGTGCGTTGATGATCTTGCGGCCGGACTTTGTCGCCATACGGGCGCGGAATCCGTGACGGTTCTTGCGAACACGGTTCGATGGTTGGAACGTGCGCTTCATAGCATGCTCTCCGGTTGATAGGCCAAATCCCCGGACGGGATTCGAAGCCAAATGACAATTCAGACCCGTCCTTTAGAGGGGGCCTCACAGTATGTCAACGCGCAGGACGGGGAGAAATTGCAACATTTCCCACATTTCCCGCAGGCCAAATGTTTCAATCATCACGGCCAAAACACGGAAAACTGAAACATGAGGGGCGCTTTCCATCAATGCGCCGTGATGAGGGTATCACTGGTGCAGCGTTCAGGCCACCTAACCTGCAACAACAGCCACATCCGATGGACCGAGAAATGAGCGATATGACACATCCACCTGCCAACCCTTTCCTCAAAAGACTGCCGCTCATCATCATCGGTATCGTTGCGATTCTCGGGGCGTTCTTTCTGCGCGATTACCTGACCTTCGAGGCATTGGCCGAGAACCGCGAGGCGCTGCTGGGCTTTCGTGATGCGAATTATCTGCTGACGGCGCTGGTCTTTATCACGGCCTATGTGGTGATCGTAGCCTTCTCCCTGCCCGGTGCCACCATCGCGACGCTGACAGGCGGTTTCCTCTTTGCCACCTTCCCGGGGGCGCTGTTCAACGTTCTGGGCGCCACCATCGGCGCGACTGCCATCTTCCTTGCAGCCCGCTGGGGTTTTGGCGAGGCTTTGGGCAAGAAGCTGGAAGGCTCTGATGGGGCTGTCAAAAAGATCAAGGACGGCATCGATGAGAACCAGTGGTCCATGTTGTTCCTGATCCGTCTGGTCCCTGCTGTGCCCTTCTTTCTGGCAAACCTGATCCCGTCCTTCCTTGAAGTGCCGCTGCATCGTTTTGTGGTCTCGACTTTTTTCGGGATCATCCCCGGCACTGTTGTCTACACTTCGGTCGGAGCAGGTCTGGGTGAAGTCTTTGCCCGCGGCGAGACCCCGAACCTTGGCATCATCTTTGAACCTCAAATCATTTTCCCGATCATTGGCCTCTGCGTGCTCGCTGCCCTGCCAATCGTCATCAACGCCATTCGCGGCAAGAAAGGTCTCTAACCCATGAACCGGATCAAAACTGATATCTGCATCATCGGCGGCGGATCCGGCGGTCTGTCGATTGCTGCAGGCGCCGTCCAGATGGGGGCCAAGGTAGTCCTGCTGGAAGGGCACAAGATGGGCGGTGACTGCCTGAACTTTGGTTGTGTCCCGTCCAAGGCGCTGATCGCCTCTGCCAAGCAGGCCCATGCAATGAACCACGGGGCGAAGTATGGCGTGAGCGACGTGGAACCCACCGTCGATTATGCTGCCGCCAAGGACCATGTCCATGACGTCATCGCGCAGATCGCACCCGTCGACAGCGTGGAGCGGTTCGAGGGTCTGGGTGTCCATGTGATCTCGGAATACGGCACCTTCATTTCCAGAACCGAGGTGCAGGCAGGTGACAATATCATCGAGGCGCGTCGATTTGTGGTCGCCACCGGCTCCGGTCCTTTTGTCCCTCCCATCCCGGGGATCGCGGATGTGCCCTACTACACCAACGAAAACATCTTCGACCTGCGCGAAAAGCCCAAGCACTTGCTTGTCATCGGCGGCGGCCCCATCGGTATGGAAATGGCGCAGGCGCACCGTCGACTGGGCTGTGAAGTGACTGTGATCGAAGGCCTGAAAGCCTTTGGCAAGGACGACCCCGAAATGGCCGCCATTGTGCTTGAGAACCTCAAGGCCGAGGGGATCAACATCGTCGAAGAGGCACAGGCCGAGAAGATCAGCGGCAAAGCGGGCGAGATTACGGTCCACACGCCGAAAGGTGACTTCACAGGCTCGCATCTTCTGATGGCGGTCGGGCGCAAGGTGAATATCGACAAGCTGGATCTGGAAAAGGGCGGGATTGCCTATGACCGGGCGGGGCTGAAGGTCGGTCCTGACCTGCGCTCTGTCACCAACAAGAAGGTCTACGCCGCCGGTGATGTCGCAGGCGGCCTGCAATTCACCCATGTCGCTGGCTATCATGCAGGTGTCCTGATCCGCTCGATGCTCTTCGGCCTACCCTCGAAACACCGCACCGATCACATTCCTTGGGCAACCTACACCGATCCTGAACTGGCGCAGGTCGGGCTGACCGAGGCGCAGGCCAAATCCAAATATGGCGCCCAACTGGAAGTTGTCCGCTTTGATTTCCACCATAACGACCGCCTGATCGCCGAGCGCAAGACCAAGGGTCTGATCAAGGTGATGGTGGTCAAGGGTCGGCCCGTCGGTGCCTCCATCGCGGGCCATATGGCG
>CAXQAV010000307.1:0-3262 GCA_964221795.1 Luminiphilus sp.
CCCCGCCGCACTGCCACGAGCACGACCCTTGCCGCCGCCACGCTTTCGGAAACCACCGGGCTTGCCACCGGCAGGCTTCGCGCCCTGCGGACGACCGCCACCGCCACGCCGGCCACCACCGGTTCCACCGTTCGGGCGCTTCTTCTGACCGGGCTGCACTTCCCAGCGACGGCCCGAGGCAACGGGGATCGTTTCCTTCATGGCGCGCTCGATGTCCTGCAGTTCGATCATCTCGTCAGGGGCGACCAGTGCAACAGCAGAGCCATCAGCCCCCGCCCGCGCTGTCCGGCCGATGCGGTGGACATAGTTCTCGGCCACATTCGGCAGGTCATAGTTATAGACATGGCGCACATCGGGAATATCCAGACCACGGGCAGCCACATCCGTGGCCACCAGCACGCGCACTTTGCCTTGTTTGAACGCCTCCAGCGCGCGGTCACGCTGGCCTTGGGATTTATTGCCGTGGATCGACGCGGCGGCAAAGCCCTTATTCTCGAGGTATTTGTACATTTTCTCGCAGCCGTGCTTGGTGCGGCCAAAGACTAGCGCCAGCTCGTCGCGGTGCGCATCCAGCAGTTCGACCAGCAGGTCCATCTTGGCGGCTTGGGCCACGAAATGCACCGACTGGTTGATCTTGGTCGCTGCCTGCCCCGGAGGGTTCACCTGCACGCGCACGGGTTTATTGAGATAAGTGTCGGCCAGTTCGTTCATCAGTTTCGGCATGGTGGCCGAGAACATCATCGTCTGGCGGTCTTTGGCCAGGAGCGGCGCGATCTGGCGCAGCGCATGGATAAAGCCCATGTCGAGCATCTGGTCGGCCTCGTCGAGGACCAGATAGATGGTCTCGTCCAGACGGATCGCGCGACGCTCGAGCAGGTCGATCAGGCGACCGGGGGTCGCGACCAGCAGATCGACACCACCCGCCAGACGCTTAGTCTGGGCCACGATGCCCGCACCACCCACGACCAAGGCCACCTTGAGGTGTGTCCCTTTAGTGTAGTTCGTCAGGTTGTCGGAAATCTGTTTGGCCAATTCACGCGTAGGCGCGAGTATCAGGCCACGGGCGGTCTTGGGGTTGGGCTTGACGCCCGCCTTCAAGAGCGCATGGATCATCGGCAGGCCAAAGGCAGCGGTTTTGCCGGTGCCGGTCTGGGCCAGACCCATCACATCGCGGCCATTCATGGCGTGCGGGATGGCTTGGGTCTGGATCGGGGTGGGATCGGTGATCCCCTGTTCCTTGAGAACGTTAATCAAACGGGGCGCGAGCCCCAGCATATCAAAATCCATAAATGGATATCCTATCTGCGCGCGGGTGCGTCCCGCGCATGTGTCATGACAGTCCACCGGCCCTATGCCGGGGTTGCCTGCAAGGTTGCGCGCGATACTGACAACTGTGCTGAATTGCACCGCCGCCGAACGTGCGCTGCCCCCTTGCGTGAAATGGGTGCTGATTGAGAAACCGGCGTCTTGCGAGGGCGACTGCCCCTGCTCTGCTCACGCGGCAGGACGCTGCGGTTCTGATGTGCAGATGCGCCTTTGCTGCGCACTAGTCAAGGGCAGAGAAAAAGGCGGTGCAAAAAGGGCACATCCGCTTTCACCTGTGCACGGGGATTCCTATAGTCCCGCAAAAGACCTTAGGCGGGGAATCAACGGGTGGCACATATCATTGTCGTCGGCAACGAAAAGGGCGGGGCCGGCAAATCAACTGTGTCGATGCATGTCGCCTCTGCCCTTGCGCGGATGGGGCACAGGATTGGGGTGCTGGACCTTGACCTGCGGCAAATGACACTGGGCCGCTACATTGAAAACCGGCTGACCTATCTCGCCAAAGAGGGGCTGGACCTGCCAACCCCTCTGTTCTTGCCGCTTCCCAAGATCGACGAGGCGAGCCTGCCCGAAGGCGCCAATCCGGTGGACCACCGCCTCTATGCCGCAATCGCCGAACTGCGGGAAAGTTGCGATTTCATCCTGATCGACTGCCCGGGGTCGCATACGCGGGTATCTCAGGTGGCCCATTCGCTCGCCGATACACTGATCACCCCACTCAACGACAGTTTCGTCGATTTTGATATGCTCGCCCGTGTGGATGCCGACGGTGAGGAAATCCTCGGCCCTTCGGTCTATTCAGAAATGGTCTGGAGCGCCAAACAGCCCCGCGCCCAAGCGGGCCTTGCCCCGATTGACTGGGTTGTCCTGCGCAACCGCCTCGGCAGTCAGGCGATGATCAACAAGGACAAGATGGAGCGCGTGATCGACAAACTCGCCAAACGCATCGGTTTCCGCACCGCACCGGGGTTCAGCGAGCGGGTCATCTTCCGCGAACTATTCCCGCGCGGGCTGACCCTCCTTGACCTGCGCGACACCGGCGTACGCGGGCTGTCGATCTCGAATGTCGCCGCGCGGCAGGAGTTGCGCGACCTGATCCGGACGCTGAACTTGCCCGGCGTAACGCCCGACTTCTGAGCGCAGACCATCTCTTTCAGAAGTGATGATTTTTTCAGCAAGGAATCTTTCGTTCTCGGAACTGCCCGCCTAGGGTGACCCCAACGAACTTGGGGAGGGATGCGCGTGCGCAAACTGATCGAATTGCAGCGTTACGGAACGCTGGTCGCTGTCGCGGTTTTGACGGTGATTTGTCTGGTGATCGGGTTCTGGGCCAGTTGGGTCTTTGTCTTGGCGGCCGTCTTTGGCGCACTCACCCTGCTGGGCCTGCGGGACATGTGGCAGACACGGCATGCCGTTCTCAAGAACTATCCCGTTCTTGGCCACATCCGGTTCCTTTTCGAAAAGATCCGTCCCGAAATCCGCCAGTACCTGATCGAAAGCGACCGCGAGGAACAGCCTTTCAGCCGCGAACAGCGATCGCTGGTCTACCAGCGCGCCAAAGGGGCCGAGGACAAACGGCCCTTCGGCAGTCACGAAAACGTCTATGAGGCGGGCTATTCTTGGCTCACCCATTCCGTTCAGCCCACGCATTTCGAGAGCACCGATTTCCGCGTGACCGTCGGCGGGCCGAAGTGCAAGAAACCCTATAGCGCATCGCTCTACAATATTTCAGCGATGAGCTTCGGCTCACTCTCGGCGAATGCGATCTCGGCCCTGAACCAGGGGGCCAAGATGGGTGGCTTTGCCCATGACACCGGCGAGGGCGGGATCAGCCGCTACCACCGGCAAGGCGGCGGCGATCTGATCTATGAAATCGGCTCGGGCTATTTCGGCTGCCGCAACCATGACGGCACCTTCAACCCCGAGCGTTTTGCCG
>CAXQAV010000308.1:0-5642 GCA_964221795.1 Luminiphilus sp.
ATCGCATTCGCGGATATTGGCAAGAAACTGGTTGCCAAGGCCCTCGCCCTTGCTGGCGCCCTTCACCAGACCGGCGATATCCACAAAGGTCATACGGGTCGGGATGATCTGCTTGGACTGGGCAATCGCGGCCAGCTTGTCGAGGCGCGCATCAGGGACAGCCACCTCGCCCACATTGGGTTCGATCGTGCAGAATGGAAAGTTGGCGGCCTGTGCAGCAGCTGTTTTGGTCAATGCGTTGAACAGGGTCGATTTGCCCACATTCGGGAGACCCACGATGCCCATCTTGAAACCCATGCCCACTCTCCTTTGCAGCTTGCCGCGCTTCTAGGGGGTGGCGGGCTGTCCCGCAAGGCGTCAGTTGGGCGGAAAAGACGCCTCCAGCCATTGATTTTCCCCGCCCCATCAAGCAAACCAGCCAAAGTTTGAATGACGGGGACAGCCATGAGCAGAATCGACGCCAAATTCGCGCAGTTGCGGGCCGAGGGAAAGAAAGCCTTTGTCGCTTATGTGATGGCAGGTGACCCCAACTACGCCAAGGGTCTCGAGATCGTCAAAGGTCTGCCAGAGGCGGGCGTCGACATTATCGAGTTGGGCATGCCCTTTACCGATCCGATGGCCGACGGCATCACGATCCAATTGGCGGGTCAACGCGCGCTGGAAGGTGGGCAGAACCTCGAAAAGACGCTCGAATATGCACGCGAGTTCCGGAAGTCTGACGACACCACGCCAATCGTGATGATGGGCTACTACAACCCGATCTATTCGCGCGGCGTGGACCAGTTTCTTGATGACGCGGTGGCCGCCGGCATCGACGGTCTGATCATCGTCGACCTGCCCCCCGAAGAGGACGAGGAACTCTGCATTCCCGCGCAAGCCAGAGGCATCAACTTCATCCGTCTTGCTACACCGACAACTGATGAAAAGCGCCTGCCCAAGGTGCTGCAGAACACTTCCGGCTTTGTCTACTACGTCTCGGTCACCGGCATCACCGGCACAGCCGAAGCGCAGACCGCGGAGGTCGCTCCCGAGGTTGCGCGCATCAAATCCAAGACCGACCTGCCTGTCATCGTCGGTTTCGGGATCAAGACACCGGCGGCCGCGCAAGCCATTGCCAGTATCGCAGACGGGGCTGTCGTGGGCTCCGCCATTGTCGAGAAGATCGGCGCGGGCGAAAGCACCGCGGACGTGCTGGCTTTCGTCAAATCGCTCGCCGACGGCGCGCATCGCGGCTGATCGGACCACGGCACCGCGTATGGACAGGTGCCATGCGCGAGCCATACGCCAGCCAGACGCAAACCATACGTTGTCTGCCGCCGCCAGCGGGCAGCAGCTATGCATTCTCGGCGCTTGCCTGAGTTCTTCAAATCGGTAACAATTCATTACCAATTCGAGGATATCAACCATGCCCGCCATCACCACGATTGAAGATCTCAAGCGGATGCACAAACGCCGCACCCCCAAGATGTTCTATGACTATGCCGAAAGCGGCAGCTGGACCGAGCAGACCTTCCGCGAGAACACCTCCGACTTTGACCAAATCCGGTTCAAGCAGCGCGTCGCCGTCGATATGACCAACCGGACGACGGCAAGCCAGATGATCGGTCAGGACGTCACCATGCCCGTGGCACTGGCACCTGTCGGCTTGACGGGTATGCAATGTGCCGACGGCGAGATCAAAGCCGCCCGCGCCGCCGAGAAATTCGGTGTGCCCTTTACGCTCTCGACCATGTCGATCTGCTCGATCGAGGATGTTGCAGCCAACACCGAAAAACCCTTTTGGTTACAAGTCTATACGCTGAAAGATGACGACTTCATGAAGCGTCTGTTCGACCGTGCACGCGCCGCGAAATGCTCGGCCATCGTGATTACACTGGACCTGCAGATCATGGGTCAGCGACACAAGGACATCAAAAACGGTATGTCCGCACCGCCGAAATTCACCCTCGCCAGCATGGCCGATCTGGCCACGAAATGGCCTTGGGGCATCGAGATGCTGCAGACCAAACGGCGATTCTTCGGGAATATCGTGGGCCATGCGAAAGAGGTCACCGACCCCACGTCGCTGTCGTCTTGGATCGCAGAAGCCTTTGACCATTCCCTAGATTGGGCGCGTGTGGCCGAATTGATGAAAATGTGGGGCGGACCCGTTATTCTCAAGGGCATTCTCGACGCCGACGACTCCCGCAAAGCCGCCGAACTTGGGGCCGATGCGATCATCGTCTCGAACCACGGTGGCCGCCAGCTCGACGGTGCCTTGTCCTCAATCCGCGCACTGCCTGCGATCATGGACGCCGTGGGCGACAAGGTCGAAGTGCATCTCGACAGCGGCATCCGTTCGGGTCAGGACGTGCTCAAGGCCCTCGCGATGGGGGCAAAAGGCACCTACATCGGCCGCGCCTTCGTGAATGGCCTTGGCGCGATGGGCGAAAAAGGGGTGACAAAAGCGCTGGAAGTCATCCACAAGGAACTTGACCTGACGATGGCACTCTGCGGTCGGCGGGATGTCAAAACGCTCGACCGTGATATTCTGCTTGTGCCTGAGAATTTCGAGGGACGTTGGGCCTGAGCCCGAAAAGGGAGGACGACAGAGAATGCAGATAGGGCAAATCCTGCGTGCAGGCATACTAGTCATGGCCGTGGCGCAACCACTTGCTGCCGAAACCCTCGAAGCGCCAGTGACCTCTGAGCCACCAGTGCTGGCACCCGCTTCATCCTCGGTCGGCTCAACCGATATCCTGATCAGCGTTCTCGCCGTGCTTCTTGTTTGGGCAGCCGTGCAGCAGAACGAACGCGCAAAGTCAGGCTAGACAAGGATATTTCCGCCACAGGTCGTGACATTTTAGCGGCAGGACCAGGGCGGATATTGACCACGCGGCTTTTTCAGGTATGGCAGTAGTCGGTTCCGGTCGCGCCAGGGTTGGCCGATGCGGCCATAAGTTCAATGAGGAGCATAAAATGCGCATCACCAAAACACTCGCAGCTGCTGCAGCAATCGCAGTTCTGTCCACATCCGCTTTCGCTGGCGGCATGGCTGACGAAGTCATGGAAGCCCCAGTTGTTGTAGAAACAACGATGGAGCCAGCAGGTTCCTCGCTGAGCCCAACACTTATCGTTATAGGCATCCTCGCAGCTTTGCTGCTGGCTGCGAATATGGGTAACGACTCGAATCCCGGCTAAGAGCGTTTCGGCGCGGTCTCTTTACCCATTCCGTGCTGTTTCCCAATTACCGGCGGCCCATTATGGCCAGCCGGATCAATGTACGCTCCATCAGCGCCGCTGGTGGAGCGTGTTGCGATGAGCGCAACTGCAGATCCAGGTCAGTGAGCGCGGTCAGCGCCTTTTCCAGCCTGTCCCGCCCCCATTGATTGGCCTGTCGCACAATCCTGTCGCGGCGCGGGCCAAAGACAGGAGGCCGCAACCGCCCGATCCCCGAGGCCGGTCCGCCTGGATCAGAGGCGACAACGTGCAGCCGCCGGAAATGCCGTGTTGCCATGATGCAGAGCGTGACGGGCAAAACCCCTTGTGCTGCCAGATTGCGCAGCAGCGGGCCAAGGGTCTGGTCCTGCCCGTCCGTGACCGCATCCAGCACGTCATCGACATCCGCATCCGCAGATTGGGGCGCACAAGCCGTAATGTCCTCGACCGAGAGCGGGGATGGATCATCCCGTTTGTATAAGCTTACCTTTTCGAGCGTCTGCCGAAAGTCTCCGGGTTCGAGCGTATTGGCCAAGGCGACCAGCATCTCCATGACGTCCCGCCCGGGCGCTGCAATCCCTGCGTCTTTGATGGTCAGTTCAATATCGGCGATGCTCGGGGGATCATCGTAGAGGCCAATAGCAACGGCGTTCCGATGCACTTCGATCACTTTCCGCAAGGCGGATTTGGCTGTGAGCTGTCCTGCGGTGATGACGACCTGTGCGTCGCCATTCTGCCAGTCGGAAAGGGCCGCCTCAACGATTTGCGCCAACCCGTCCGTTGCATCCTCGACAAAGGCGACACGGTGTCCGGGGAAGAAGCCTTGCGCCTTGATCGCATCCCCCAGAAGCGCAGGGTCCTTGCGCAGGTCGGCGGCATTGATGCGGGTGAGGCGCATTTCTTCCTCACCCTGTGGCCCGACCAGAGCCTGAATGACCTGCTGGCGCTTGTCGGCAACCCGCATCGGGTCTGCTCCGAAGATCAAAAGCGCCGTATGCGTCGGATCGGGCTTGCGAAAGTAACTACCAGCTGCGGCCCCTGTGAGCTTCATGGTGCCAGTTCCGCAGCAAGGCCGAGGATCTGTGTCACGACCATATCCCCGAGGATCGTCGCAAGGCGTTTGCGGGCATCGTCGCGCGTCGCCTGCGTTGCAACGGTCGAGGATGTGGCGGCATAGCTTGTGAACGCCTCGGTGCGGCCCGTCGCGACCTGCGCGCCGGATGCGGTTTCGACCAAGGACCAACGGGCCTCTCCGATGACGTTCAGGCGCGAGGTGTCACCTTCGGCGGTAATCGCGGCCGCACGTTCCCGTGTGTTCAGTGTTGCTTTCAACGTGTAGCGCGGGGAGGCCGGGGAACCCAGCCGCTCGGCCAGACGGCTGCCCAGATGGAACCCCATGACGGTCTCGTCTGTTTCAAAGGCGAACTGGCCCCTGATTGTGGCGCTCTCTTCGTAAACAGGCACAAACCCGCAGCCCGCCAACCCCAGCAGGCTGAGGCAGACAAGACGGCGCGAGAGGCGATCAGATGACAATGTTCACAATCCGGCCCGGAACTACGATCAGTTTCTTGGGGACATTCCCCCCAAGTGCATTCTGCACCATATCGAGGCCCAAGGCGATCTCTTCCACGGCCTCTTTGCTGGCGTCGGCAGGAACCTGGATTTCGGCGCGGCGCTTGCCGTTGATCTGGATCGGCATTGTGATCGTGTCTTCGACCAGCATCGCCTCGTCTGCTTTGGGCCAAGGCGTTGTTGCAATCAGACCTTCACCACCCAGCATGGCCCAGATCTCTTCTGACAGGTGCGGGGTCATGGGTGACATCAGTTGCGCAAGGGTCATCATCGCCGTGCGCTTGCTCGCGGCACCTGCGTTGGATTTAGCCAGTGTGTTGGTAAAGGCATAGAGCTTGGCAATCGCCGCGTTGAAACCGAAGGTCTCGATCCCCATCGTCACGTCATGGATGGCTTTGTGCATGGCGCGGATCAGGTCGTTATCACCCTCACTGGCGGCTTCGCCCATCTCGGCGATCTGGCATGCCAGACGGTAGACGCGCGCCAGATGCTTGTAGGTTGCTTCAGCACCAGAGGCGGTCCATTCGACGTCACGCTCCGGCGGGCTGTCGGACAGGACAAACCAGCGCGCGGTATCGGCACCGTATTTCGCCAGAATGTCATCAGGGTCGACGACGTTTTTCTTGGACTTCGACATCTTCGCCGAAGGAATGATCTCGACCTCTGTGCCATCAGCCAATCTGCCGTCGGTCACATCCTCGGGCAGGTGATAGACGGGCCGGTCGCGGTCGTCGCGCGTCATGTAGATCTCATGCGTGACCATGCCTTGCGTGAACAGGGCATCGAAAGGCTCCTTGGCCTTTTCGGGCAGATGGCCGGTCTTGACCATCGCGCGGGCGAAGAAGCGCGAATAGAGCAGGTGCAGGATCGCG
>CAXQAV010000309.1:0-2136 GCA_964221795.1 Luminiphilus sp.
GTAGGGCATGCAGAAAGTGCAGGCCCGTCATGCGCGGCATTCCGGATATTGGACAACTGGCATGCGGGACGTTAGGTAATCGTGCAATACCAATCGGAGCACATGATGCCGACACGCGACCTCAAAATCCCTGCACAGCGCCACCCTGAAAAGCAGCGCCGCCCCGATGCACCGCAGCCCAAGAAGCCGGACTGGATCCGTGTGAAGGCGCCTGTGTCGCAGGGTTACAAGGACACGCAGAAGATCATGCGTGACAATAAGCTGGTCACGGTCTGCGAAGAAGCAGGCTGCCCGAACGTCGGTGAATGCTGGTCACAGGGCCACGCGACCATGATGATCATGGGCGAGGTCTGCACCCGTGCCTGCACCTTCTGCAACATCGCCACCGGCAAGCCGCCTGAGGCGCTTGATGTGTTCGAGCCCGGTCGGGTGGCAGATGCGGTCAAGAAACTGGGGCTGAACCACGTTGTTATCACCTCGGTAGACCGTGACGATATCGAAGACGGCGGGGCGGAGCATTTCGCCATGACAATCCGCGCGATCCGCAAACAATCGCCCGGCACAACAATCGAAATCCTGACGCCGGACTTTATCCGCTGCGATCCCTCCGTGCTTGAAGTGGTCGTAAAGGCCAAACCGGACGTGTTCAACCACAACCTCGAAACCGTGCCCGGCCTTTACCCCGAAGTGCGCCCCGGTGCGCGCTACTTCCACTCGCTGCGGCTCTTGCAGCGCGTGAAGGAGATTGATCCGTCCATGTTCACTAAATCCGGCATCATGGTCGGCCTTGGCGAGGACAAACAGGCTGTGGTGCAGGTCATGGAAGACATGCGCGCCGCCGACATCGATTTCCTGACAATTGGCCAGTACCTCCAGCCGACGCCGAAGCACCACAAGGTAGACCGCTTTGTGACGCCGGAAGAGTTCAAGACATACGAGAAGACCGCATATAACAAAGGCTTCCTTATGGTCTCGGCCACGCCGCTGACGCGGTCATCCTATCACGCAGGCGACGATTTTGCGCGGCTCCGCGCTGCCCGTCAGGCAAAGCTGGGGCTGGCCTAGTTCTCGACGCTGGGGAGTGCCGCGACATAGGCGGCGATAGCGGCGCGGTCGCTATCGGTCAATTGGCCTGTGTTGCGGATAACGGCCGCCATTGATCCGCCTGCGCTGTCGAATTCCGGTGTAAAACCGCTCTTGAGGTATTCTGCAATCTCGGCTGCTTTCCAGCGGAGGGCCGCAGGCGTGATGTTTGGTATCCGCCCCTCGCCGGAGGGGTTTGGTGCACCCCCCATCCAGTTTGCTTTGTCTAATCCGCCCAATGCGTTGCGCGGGGTATGGCATTCGGCGCAATGCCCCAGTGCCTCGACCAGATAGCGCCCGCGTTCCAGTTCGGGCGTCGGGGCCTCCATCGCCCAGTCGGTTCCCTCAAAGAGCAGTTTCCAGCCGCCAAGCAGGATACGCTGGTTGAAGGGAAAGCCGATCTCGTGCTGCTCTGACGGGCGGTCGGAGGCTGGCAGGCTCCTTAGATAGGCAATCAGATCGACCACATCCTGCGGTTCTGCCTTGTTGTAGGCCGGATAGGGCAACGACGGGTAGAGATGCGCGCCCTCTCTGCCGACCCCACGCATAATGGCCGAGGCCAGTTCCAGATCGCTCCAGCTACCGACCCCATGTTCCGGATCACTCGAAATGTTGGGGGCCACAAACGACCCGAATTCCGAGGCAAAGCGTTTGCCACCCGACATCAGATCGGTAGGCCCGTTTTCGGCGGCATGGCAGGACGCACATCCTGCCGCAGCGAAAACAATCGCTCCGTTCGCTGGATCAGGCGTGAAACCCGCCAGACTGTCAGGCGCGAGCGGCTGCGGGCGCGTCAGATACCAACCCGCAGCCATCCCGATAAGGGCAACGATGATGAGCGTGCGCAGGCGCATTCTCGTCGGTTAACCCACCTAGCTGCGTGGAGCGCGGTAGGCTTCGTGGCAGGCGCCGCAGGTCCCGCCGACGGGGCCGAACGCGCCCTGCAAGGCCTCCAGACCATCACCAGCGACAGCAGAAAGTGCAGTCGTTGTTTCACCGAGTTTTGCGAGCTGCGCTGCTAACCCTTCCGGGTCGGACCAGATTTCGGCCTTG
>CAXQAV010000310.1:0-11413 GCA_964221795.1 Luminiphilus sp.
GCCGTGCAGGCGGGCGAATGGGTGGCGGTCCATGGGACAGGTGGCATCGGCCTTGCGACGCTGCTTCTGGCCAAGATGCTGGGCGCGCAGGTAGTTGTTGTCGATATCGTCGATGAAAAGCTGGAACACGCCAAAGCGCACGGGGCGGATGCAACCGTGAACGCCGCCAAGGAAGACGCCGCGGCGGCCATCCGTGATATCACCGGCGGCGGAGCCCATGTCTCGATCGAAGCGCTCGGGATCGCGCCGACGACAAATGCCTCGATTGCCTGCCTGCGCATCCTCGGTCGGCATGTGCAGATCGGCATGCCTGCGGGCGAAACCGGCATGATGCAGATCGACATGCGCGGGATCTATTCCAAACAATTGTCCTTCTTCGGGACACGCGGCATGCCCGCGTGGAAGTATCCGCGGCTGCTGGATTGTATCGCGCGCGGTCAGGTGGATATCTCGCCCATGGTCGCCCGCGAGATCGGCCTGTCAGGGGCGAGTGCCGAGCTGCGGGCCATGAAGGGCCCGACAGCGCCCGGCACTGCCGTTATTACCGATTTTCGCAGCTAGGGCGCGTCAGACCTTCACCCGCTCTGCATTTGGATCATAGAACGGCTTGAGCTGCGCCTCGGCCCTGACACGCGTGCCCATGACGTCGATCTCATAGGTGCTGGCCAGCATCTCGGCCACGCTTTCCCCCTCGCAGGGCACATAGGCCATGCCAAGTGCGGCACCGAGGTGGTGGCCGTATACGCCTGAGGTCAGGTGCGACACCACCTTGCCGTCCCGCAGCACAGGCTCGTTGTGATAGAGCAGCGGTTCTGGGTCGGTCAGTTTGAACTGCACCAGCCGCTTGGTCAGACCTGCTTCGCGTTTGCGCAGCACGGCGTCGCGTTCGATGAAATCCGGCTTGTCGGTCTTCACGGCAAAGCCCAGTCCCGCCTCAAGCACGTGATCCTCGCAGGTGATGTCATGCCCGAAGTGGCGGAAGCCCTTCTCGGCCCGCGCGCAATCCATCATATGCATCCCGCAAAGTTTAAGGCCCATGTCCTGACCCGCGTCCCAGAGGGTCTCGAACACATGGCCCGCCATGTCGGACGAGGCATAGACCTCCCACCCCAGTTCGCCCACGTAGGTAACGCGATGCACGCGGGCGAGGCCCATGCCCAACTCGATCTCCTGTGCCGTGCCAAACGGGTTGGTGGCGTTCAAGAAATCGGCGGGCGAGACCTTTTCCATCAGCGCGCGCGCGTTCGGCCCCATCACAGCCAGCACCGCTTCGCCTGCGGTCACATCCGTGATGACCACGTTGAAGTCGCCACGGTTGCGTTCCATCCACGTCTGGTCGGCCAGACGTGTCGCGGCAGGGGTGACGACCAGGTAGGCAGTCTCGGAAAGCCGCGTGACGGTCACATCCGCCTCGATCCCCGCGCGGCTGTTCAGGAATTGGGTATAGACGATCTTGCCCAATGGCACGTCATACTCGCCACCGCCGATGTAATTGAGGTAGGCGGTCGCATCGCGCCCCTCCACCCTGATCTTGCCGAAGGAGGACATATCGTACATGCCGACATTCGTGCGGACCGCGTTCAGTTCGCGGGCGACGTTGCCAAAGAAGTTTTGGCGCTTCCACGAGTATTCATACTCCGGTTTTTGCGCTTCGTCCGCATACCAGTTCGCCCGTTCCCAGCCTGCCAGTTCACCAAAGACCGCGCCGCGTTCCGCCAGATGATGATGGAAGGGCGTGCGGCGGACACCGCGCGCGGTAGCTTTCTGCCGATAGGGGAAGTGGTCGGCATAAAGCAGTCCCAATGTCTCTTTCGACCGCTCGAACAGATACGTCTTGTTCCCCTGAAACGGCTGCATGCGGCTGATATCCACGTCACCCAGATCAAACGGCTTTTCGCCAGCGTCCATCCATTGTGACAGGGCCATGCCCGCGCCGCCTGCCGACTGGATGCCGATCGAGTTGAAACCGGCGGCCACCCAGACGTTGTCCATCTCGGGCGCAAGCCCGAGGTGATAGGCGTCATCGGGTGTGAAACTCTCGGGGCCGTTGAAGAACGTATGGATACCCGCCTCGGCCAGCATCGGCATCCGGTTGACCGCGTTCTCGAGGATCGGCTCGAAGTGATCGAAATCCTCGGGCAGTTGGTCGAATTCGAAATCCTCGGGGATGCCTTTCATCGCCCATGGCTTGGCGTTCAACTCGAACGCGCCCAAAAGCATCTTGCCCGCGTCTTCCTTGTAATAGGCACATTCGTCGGGCACGCGCAGCACCGGCATCTGGCTCAGGCCGGGGATCGGCTCGGTCACGATGTAGAAATGCTCGCAAGCATGCAGCGGCACGTTCACGCCCGCCATGCGTCCCACCTCGTGCCCCCACATACCCGCGCAGTTCACGATCATGTCGCAGGTCATGGTGCCTGTCTCGTGACCCTGCGCCCAGTCCACAGAGGTTACGCGGCGACCGGTCTTGTTGATCGCCGTCACCTTTGTGCGTTCGGCAACGACGGCACCGCGCATCCGCGCACCCTTGGCCAGCGCAAGCGCGATATTGGCCGGATCACCCTGACCGTCGAGCGGCAGGTAGACGCCTGCCTTCAAATCGTCCGTGTTCAGATGCTCATAGCGCGCTTTCACCTCTGCAGGCGAAATCTCCTCGATCTGCACGCCAAAGGCCCGCGCCATGCCAGCCGAGCGGAAGATCTCTTCCTTGCGCTCATCGGTCAGAGCCACAGTGATCGAGCCGACACGCTTGAAGCCGGTGGCGACACCCGTTTCCTCTTCCAGACTGCCGTAGAGTTCCTGAGAGTACTTTGCCAGCCGCGTCATATTCGCGGTCGCCCGCAGCTGGGCAATTAGTCCGGCGGCGTGCCATGTGGTGCCGGAGGTCAGTTGCTTGCGTTCAAGCAGCACAACATCCTTCCAGCCGAGTTTGGTCAGGTGATAGGCGACGGAACAACCGATAACACCGCCGCCGATGATGACGACGCGGGCGTGGGCGGGAAGGGTGGTCATATGCGTGATCCTTCGGTCAGGCAGAAAGGGTCGGGGCGACGATCCTGTGCCCCGCTGCAGTGATGGTTTCGGACAGCTTTGCGATATGGGCTGGGCCGACCTCGCAGCAGCCGCCGACGATGGTGGCGCCATCGGCAATCCAGCCCATTGCAAAGGCGGCGTAGGCGTCAGGGCCAAGGTCTTTGCGGGCGGTCAGCGCATCCACGGTCGGCTTGTCTTCCAGAAACCCGTCCGAGATTTTCGTGAACCCGTTGGCATAGCCCCCGCAGGGTTTGCCGGAGGTTGCCAGCACCTTGATCGCATCTGTGACAGCCTCGGGGATCGAGCAGTTCGCCAGCACGGCTGCGGCCCCATCCAGATAGGGCAGGGCGTCCGCGATGGCCTCACCTGAGCGCAGCTTAGTGCCGTCCTGATCATCGACGGTCAGCGCGACCCAGACCGGCTTGCCCGAGGCTGCGGCGGCTTCAAGAACCGCGCGGGCATGGGCGATGGAGGCGACGGTCTCGCATATGAAAAGATCGACATGGAGTGCCAGCAGTGCCACGACCTCGGCATAGGTCGCCACGGCCTCGTCATGCGGAGGCATCAGATCGGGGCGGTAGGAGGCCTTGAGAGGCCCCAGCGACCCTGCAATCACGCCTGCGCCTTTGGCTTCGTTCAGTGCGGCGGCATGGAGGCTCTCAAAGCGGCTTTCCATGCCTGTCCCTTCGAGCCGGTCGCGGTGGATGGCGTAGGTGTTGGTGGTGTGAACTGTGGCGCCCGCCGCGCGATAGTCCTCATGGACTGCCGCCACCAGACCGGGGTGATCGACCATCACCTGCGTCGACCAGAGCGGCGTAGGCCGGTCACCGGCGCGATGCACGAGCTCCTGCCCCATCCCGCCATCCAGTAGAATGATATCTGTCATAGAAACATCTTTCCGTATTTGTCTTTGTAGAGCGCGATCATCTCGTCCTCGGTCGCGCCGTCGTCATAAGGGGGTGTCCTGATTTCACTGGCGGCCGCGATCTTGATCTTGACCAATGCCCCGATCCGGCGGGACAGATCGCCAAAGGCGTCCTGCCAGCGGGGATGCATCTCTGTGAACCAGTCCGAGCCTTTCGCGTGGACCGTGGCCGCCCCCGCCACCCGCACAGCCTTGCGGCGGAAGGGATCGATGAAATTCACCCCGACACGGGGGTCGGCGGTCAGGTTGGCCCGGGTCTTGGGCGAGCGGATATCGCCAAAGGCAAGGGTCTGATCGTCGATGATCAGAAACGTGCCCTTGGGCGAGACCGCAGGCCCGCCGTCCGCCCTGACTGTCGCAACAAACCCCAAAGGGAATGCCGCGATCAGGTCTTTCATCGCTTGGGTGAGCATCAGGCCTTGATCCGCGCGTTCTCGGGGTCCCAAAGCGGGGCGTCCTCGGCAATCGTGGCCGGATAGCGGGTGCCGTAGATATCCACCTCGACCTTGCCACCCGGCACCGCCAGATCGGCACGCAGCATCCCCAGTGCAATCGACTTGTTCACACGGTAACCCCACGCACCGGAGGTGGTTTCACCCACAACCTCGTCGCCGACCCAGAGGGTGGACATATAGGGCGCGTCCGACGGACCTGCCTCGTCCAGCGTCAGGGTGACAAAGCGCTTCTTCACGCCTACCTGCTTTTCCGCGAGGAGTGCTGCCTTGCCGGGGAAGTCCTGCGGTTTGTCGAATTTGACGAACCGCTCCAACCCGCCTTCCAGCATGGAATAGTCGGTGGAAAGATCACCCTTCCACGCGCGATAACCCTTTTCGATCCGCAGGGCGTTCAGCGCAAACATGCCAAAGGGCTTCATGCCCAAGGGCGTGCCCGCGCGCACCAGCGCGTCATAGACGGCGGGCGTGTCGTCGACTTTGGAATGGATTTCCCAGCCCAATTCACCCGCGAAGCTCACGCGGACCAGCTGCACCCAGGTGCCATCCAGTTGCGCGGACTGATGGGTCAGCCAAGGCTGGGTCAGGTCGGCATCTGTGAGGCTGGCGAGGATCTCGCGCGATTTAGGACCCGAAAGGATCTGGCACGAGAACTCTTTGGTCACATCCGTCAGCGTGAACTCCACGTCTTCGGGCAGGTGCTTTTGCAGCCACTCCATGTCATGCCACTGGGCCACAGCGGCGGTGATCAGGAAGAAGAAATCCTCGTCCAGCCGCATCGCCGACATCTCGGTCACGATGCGCCCGCGATCATCCGCGAAATAGAGCAACCCGATCCGCCCGACCTTGGGGATGCCTCCGGTGCAAAGCCCGCGCAGGAATTCCGCAGCCCCCGGCCCCTGCAGGCGGTAGCGCGAGAACCCCGGCAGATCGAGTAGACCTGCCGCATCGCGCACCGCTTCGCATTCCGCTTTGATGCGTGGCTGCCATGGGCCGCTGCGGTCCCATGTCTGCGTGGCTTCTTCGGAAGTATCGTCGCCCTCTTTGGCATACCAGTTGGCGCGCTCCCACCCGTTGTAGGCGCCCATCTGACCGCCTTGCGCGATAATCCGGTCATGCACAGGAGACAGTTTCTTGTCGCGTCCTGCGGGCCATGCGTGATGCGGGAAGTGCATCGCATATTCGTGGCCGTAGGTCTCGACCGCCTTCTGGTGGCAGTAGTCCTGATCGGTATAGTCGGTGTAGCGGCGCGGGTCGCAGGACCACATATCCCATTCGGTCTTGCCATCGACGATCCATTCGGCGGCCACTTTGCCCGCCCCGCCGCCTTGGGTGATGCCAAAGGTAAAGACGCAGGCCTCGAAGGCGTTCTTCACGCCGGGCATGGGGCCGATGAGGGGCAGACCATCGGGCGCGTAGGGGATTGGCCCGTTGATCACACGGCCCACACCGGCGGTGCCAAGGATGGGCACACGGGCCATCGCATCTTCGATAATCGCCTCAAGCCGCTCCAGATCGTCAGGATAAAGCTGGAAGCTGAAGTCATCGGGCTGCGGATCATCAGGGGTGACCCAATGGGCCTTGCAGTTCGGTTCATAGGGCCCAAGGTTCAGCCCGTGCTTGTCCTGCCGCAGGTAGTAGGACACATCCACATCGCGCAGGAGCGGCACTTTGTGCCCTTGCGCCTCGGTCCATGCCTTCAGTTCGGGGATTTCCTCGGTCAGGAAATACTGGTGGGACATGGTGACCATAGGCACTGTGCGGCCGCCATAGGGTTTGAACCACTCACCAACGCGCTGGGCATAGTAACCGGCGGCGTTGACCACTTTTTCGCAAGTGATATCGCCCTTTTCGGTATGTACGATCCATGTGCCGTTGGGGTGCTGTGTAACACCCGTGGCCGAGCAGAAACGCTCGATCTTTGCGCCCATCTGGCGGGCACCCTTGGCAAGGGCTTGGGTCAGCTGGGCAGGGTCGATGTCACCGTCATCGGGATCATAGAGCGCGCCCATGATGTCGTGGGTTTCGAGGAAGGGATACATCTCCTGCGCCTCGTCCGGCGTCATCAGACGCAGGTTGAGGCCCTGATAGTTGCCCATCCCCATCGCACGGGCGAATTCCTGCATCCGTTCCTTGCTATGCGCCAGCCGGATCGAACCGGTGACGTGGTAGTTCATCGGATAGTCGACCTCGTCCGCCAGCCCCTTGTAGAGCCCCAGCGAATAGCGCTGCATGTTCATCACTGCCCAAGAGGTGCTGAATGACGGGCAGTTGCCTGCCGCGTGCCATGTGGATCCGGCGGTCAGCTCGTTCTTTTCCAGCAGGACGCAATCGGTCCAGCCCTTCTTGGCAAGGTGATAAAGCGTCGAGACACCGACAACACCGCCACCGATGATGACCACGCGGGCCGAGGTTGGAAAATCAGACATTGGGATGGTCCTTGTGTGGTGTTTTTGAAGGATGGGGTTAGTAGACGGGTGGCGAGATCACCCAGATGATCTCGCAGGATTTGTTGCCCGGGTTGCGCCATGTGAAAGGCTCGCCGCGCAGGCGGAAACTGTCACCTTTGGACAGGGTGAAATGCTGGCCATTCACACGCAGTTCGAATTGGCCAGAAATGATGTAACCGACCTCCTGCGTTGCGCGCAGGACGGGCTTGGTGATCTCCGCACCAGGCGCGAAACTTGAATGGATCACCTCGAAATCATCCGAAAGATCAGGCGACAGCAGCTCTTCTGACAGCCCCGGCGCGCGGCTCCCAATCGGGCGGCGGGCACCCGCGCGGACGATGAAACCCAGTTCTTCCTCGGCAGCACCGACCTGCATGAAACTGGACAGTGACACGTCGAGGATTTCGGCCATTTTTTCCAGATCGGCGTTCGAAGGCAGTGACTTGTCACGCTCCACCTGACTGAGCCAACCGACCGAGCGCCCCAGTGCCTCGGCCAGATCCATCAGCGTCATCTTGCGCGACTTGCGCAGCGACCGAATGTCCGCGCCAAGTGTTGGCACGGTCAGTCGTTCAGGCGGTTCAGTTGTCGCGTGAAAAATTCCCATAAAATTTCATAGCACGGGATTTTGATTCCGCTCAAATGAAATTTTCGGAGTGGTGTCAGCGGGCGAAAACGGCAGTCAGAATGGCGGTCAGTCCGGCGGAGTCAGCTTCTGTAAAGGCATCCGGCTGGTCGCTGTCGATATCGAATACCGCCAGCAGGTCACCCTTGGCATCAAAGACTGGCAGGACGATTTCCGACCGCGTGCTCGAGGCGCAGGCGATATGCCCCGGAAAGGCATCAACATCCGGCACCAGCTGCACCTCACGCGTCCGTGCCGCCGCCCCGCAGACTCCGCGCGAAAAAGGAATCACCAGACAGCCATGCCCGCCCTGATAGGGCCCGATCTTGAGCATCTCTGGCCCTGTCACACGGTAGAAACCCGTCCAGTCAAACCGGTCGTCGCTGTGATGGACCTCGCAAGCCACGGTGGCCATCAGGGAAATGATGTCATCCTCGCCTTCGGTGAGCGAGGCGATGGTCTTGGACAGGTCATCATAGTTGACGCGCATGGTCAGTCTCCGGTCGGGTTGGCAACGTCCAGAACGATCTTGCCGCTATAGCTCTTGTCAGCAAAGGCCGCCTGTGCCGCGCCGATATCGCGCAAAGGGAAGGTGGCTGCAACCAGCGGCCTGATCTCGCCGCGTTCGATGCGGCCCACCAGATTGCCAAAGACCTCGGCTTCCAACTGCGTGCCACCGTAGAATTGCAGGTCCTTCAGATAAAGCGTCCGCACATCCAACTCGACAATCGGCCCGCCGACAGCGCCTGAGGTAGCATAACGACCATGGCGCTTGAGCACCTCCAGCAGTGTCGGAAAGCCGGCACCAGCGACCAGATCAACAACAACTTCCACAGCCTCCTTGCCGAGTTCGGCCAGAAGATCAGCCTTGCGATCAATACAGCGGTCCGCAACAATCGCGCGCAGATCATCCATCTTGGACGCACTGGTCAGGGCAATCACCGTCGCCCCGCGTGCCTTGGCCAGTTGCACCGCAGCTGATCCGACACCACCGGAGGCACCGGTCACCAGCACCGTTTCGCCCGCCGCGAGCCGCGCGCGGGTGAGCAGGTTTTCAGCAGTCGAATAGGAACATGGGAAGGAGGCGAGCTCGATATCCGAGAGCGGGCTCTCGACCGGATAGGCATGGCGCGCCGCGACCGCGCAGAACTGTGCAAAGCCGCCGTCACAGTCCGATCCCAGAAACCACGGCGGGTCACGCATCTCGCCGCCTGCTTCGGTCAGGCAGGGTTCTACCAGCACACGCTCGCCGATCCGCGCGGGGTCAACCCCGTCACCCACGGCCACGATCCGCCCGCAAACGTCGATCCCCTGAATATGCGGAAATGTCAGCGCATTGCCGGCCCAGCCAGCATCCTCGGCATCATTGTCACCCTTGGAGTACCAGCCGACGCGCAGGTTGATATCGGTATTATTGACGCCGGCAGCGGCCACTTCGATCAGCACCTCGCCTGCCTTCGGCGCGGGCTTGGGCAGGTCCTCGCGCCATTCCAGACACTCCGGCCCGCCGTGGCCCATGAGCGCCACGCCATACATGGTCTCAGACATATCAGACCCGCTCGATCGCGATGGCCGTGCCTTCTCCGCCCCCGATGCAAATGGCGGCCACCCCGCGTTTGAGGTCGCGCTTCTCCAGCGCGTTCAACAAGGTCACGATGATCCGCGCGCCGGATGCGCCGATAGGATGCCCCAGCGCACAGGCCCCGCCGTTGACGTTCAAGCTGTCACGCGGCACGCCCAACTCGGCCATAAAGGCCATGGGCACCACGGCAAAGGCTTCGTTGACTTCCCACAGGTCCACACTGCCCACAGACCAACCCAGACGGTCGAGCAGTTTCTGTGTGGCCCCGACCGGTGCCGTGGTGAACCACCCCGGTGCCTGCGCATGGCTCGCATGGCCTAAGATTCGGGCGCGGGCGTTACTGCCGTCCGAGGAAAGAACCAGAGCCGCCGCCCCGTCAGAGATGCTCGACGCGTTCGCGGCTGTCACCGTGCCGTCCTTGCGGAAGGCAGGCTTGAGCATCGGGATTTTCTCGGGGTGAGCGCGGCCCGGTTGTTCGTCGACGGAATAGACGTCCTCGCCATTCCGCGAATGGACGGTCACCGAAACAATCTCGTCCTTGAAAGCACCCATCCTCTCCGCCTCCAGAGCATTGTCGAGCGAGCCGATGGCATATTGATCCTGCGCCTCGCGGGTGAACTGGTATTTCTCGGCGCAATCCTCGGCGAAGGTGCCCATCAGGCGGCCCTTGTCATAGGCGTCCTCCAGCCCGTCAAGGAACATGCTGTCCTGCACCTGCTGGTGACCGATCCGCGCGCCGCCGCGCATCTTGGGCAAAAGGTAGGGCGCGTTCGACATGCTCTCCATGCCGCCCGCAACAATGGTCTGTGCCGCGCCCAATGCAATCTGGTCATAGGCAATCATGGCCGCCTTCATGCCCGAGCCGCACATCTTGTTGAGCGTGGTGGCAGGGATATCCTCGCCCAATCCAGCCTTGAAGGCTGCCTGTCGCGCAGGCGCCTGACCCTGACCGGTGGGCAGGACACAGCCCATCAGCACCTCGTCCACCTTTGGCGTGCCCGCCTTGGCCAGGGCTGATTTGATCGCCACGCCGCCGAGCGTCGGCGCGTCCACATCCGAAAAGATCCCCTGAAACCCGCCCATCGGTGTGCGGGCGGCACCTGTGATAAAGACCTCGGCCATGGCAACTCCTCCTGTGCTTCGGTGCAAGGCTACGCTTGAGTATAGCGAAGGAAAAGCCCTCACGATTGGGATTGCAGCCGGAGCGTCGCGCACTAGATTGCGCACGAATACATAGGAGGGCCCCCAACCATGCGCGAGTACCACAGTCCCGGACGTTCACCTGTCCTGGCCAGCAACGGCCTCTGCGCAACGTCGCACCCCCTCGCGGCCAAGGTCGCGATCCAGATGCTGGAAGCAGGCGGCAACGCCATGGACGCCGCGATTGCGGGTGCCTTGCTGCTTGGTATCGCAGAACCGCAGATGACCGGCATTGGTGGGGACTGCTTTGTGTTGATCACCCCTCCGGGCGAGGACCGCGTGATCGGGATGAACGGCTCTGGCCGTGCGCCTGCCGCCTTCGATGCCGCCGCCCTGCGCGATCAGGGTATGACCAAGATGCCAATCTACGGGGCGACACCGGTGACAGTACCCGGCGCCATCGACGCCTTCTGCACGCTCTCCAAGGACTGGGGCAAGCTGGGCCTGAAAGCGATCCTCGCCCCCACGATCCACTACGCCGAGGCAGGCATCCCCGTCGCCCCGCGTGTGGCCTTCGACTGGGTGCTGGCCGAGCAGCGCGGCGAAGAGGGCGGGCTTCAAGGCATCGCGCGTGACCTCTACCTCAAGGATGGGCGGCCCTATCAGCAGGGCGAGACCTTCGCCGCCCCTGGTCAGGCCGAGGTGCTGCGCCGCATCGCTGCCGAGGGTCGCGCCGGTTTCTACGAAGGCGAAGTGGCCGGGGATATGGTCAAATCGCTCAATGCAGCGGGCGGTGTGCACACGCTGGATGATTTCGCAAACCACACCAGCACCTACACCGATCCGATCTCGGGCGGCTACGGTGGTCTGGAACTCTGCGAGCATCCACCGAACGGGCAGGGGGCAACGGCAATCCTGCTCCTCAATATCCTCAAGCATTTCGATATCGCCGGCATGGACCCGTGGGGCGCCGACCGCGCCCATGTCGAGGCCGAGGCTACCAAACTCGCCTATGACGCCCGCAACCGGTTCATCGCGGATGCCGACCACTGCACGCGCGCCGACTACATGATGGCACCCGAAACAGCCGAGAAGCTGGCCGCCCTGATCAAGATGGACAGCGTGCTGCCGCCCGCCGCACTGCCTGTCGAAGAGGTCCACAAGGATACGATCTATATCACCGTGGTCGACAAGGACCGGATGACC
>CAXQAV010000311.1:0-2566 GCA_964221795.1 Luminiphilus sp.
TGCAATCGACGTTGCAACGGCAGCCTGCATGATGCGGAAGAAGAGAAAGACCTCGATGGTCGTCGCCATCATCGCCCCGAACGAGGCTACGATGAAGATCGCGAGCGCGCCGAGAACCAGCTTGCGCCGCCCGAACCGGTCCGAAATCGGTCCGATGAAGACCTGCAGCAGCGCGGTCGAGGCTAGATAGCCCGACAGCGCGATCTGCATGATCGCGTAGTCTGTCTGGAAGTAATCGGTCATGGCCGCAAGCGACGGCAGGAAGATCGACATGTTCAATGCCGATATGCCCGTGATGAGCACAAGCGTCAGGATATGCGGTGGGGTGGTGCGGTCCAGAAAGCGGAACATGGGTCGTGTTGTCATGGACAAGGATTAGTGCGAGAGGGGGCGGCTGTCCATTGTGCTTGGGCGCACAATGGGAGTGCAGTTTGCAGTTTTGCAAAAAGCGAATTGAGCTAATCGAAATATTTGCAAATATTCCGCTTTCCGCTTCTGTCAGTCTCTGCCCCGCGCTATGCAAATGCAGCAAAGAACAAAGGTGTGATCTCATGGATGTATTGCAGGAACTGGAAGCCCGTCGAGACGCGGCCCGTCTTGGCGGCGGCGAGGCCCGCATCGCAGCACAGCACAGCAAGGGCAAGCTGACCGCGCGCGAGCGGATCGAGCTTTTGCTGGATGACGGCAGTTTCGAGGAATTCGATATGTTCGTCGCCCACCGCTGCACCGACTTCGGCATGGAAAAGCACCGTCCTGCCGGCGACGGTGTTGTCACCGGATGGGGTACGATCAACGGGCGTCTGGTCTATGTCTTCTCGCAGGACTTTACCGTGATGGGTGGCTCGGTCTCCGAAACCCACGGCCAGAAGATCTGCAAGATCATGGATATGGCCGTGCAGAACGGCGCGCCGATCATCGGGATCAATGACTCGGGCGGTGCACGTATCCAAGAGGGGGTCGCCAGCCTTGCTGCTTACGGCGAGGTGTTCCAGCGCAACATCACCGCTTCGGGCGTTGTCCCCCAGATCAGCCTGATCATGGGGCCATGTGCGGGTGGCGCGGTCTACTCGCCTGCGATGACCGACTTTATCTTCATGGTCAAAGACAGCTCTTACATGTTTGTCACCGGCCCTGACGTTGTTAAGACCGTCACCAACGAACAGGTCACCGCTGAAGAACTGGGCGGGGCCTCGACCCACACCAAGAAATCATCCGTTGCCGATGCCGCCTTTGAAAACGACGTCGAGGCCTTGGCCGAGGTCCGTCGCTTGGTGGACTTCCTGCCGCTCAACAACCAGCAGAAACCGCCCGTGCGCCCGTTCTTCGATGACGTGAACCGGATCGACGAAAGCCTCGATACGCTGGTGCCCGACAATCCGAACACGCCCTATGACATGAAAGAGCTGATCCACAAGATCGCGGACGAGGGCGATTTCTATGAAATCCAACAAGAGTTCGCCAAGAATATCCTGACCGGCTTTATCCGTCTGGAAGGACAGACTGTGGGTGTCGTGGCCAACCAGCCGATGGTGCTGGCAGGCTGTCTCGATATCGACAGCTCGCGCAAGGCCGCGCGCTTTGTCCGCTTCTGTGATGCGTTCGAAATCCCGATCCTGTCGCTGGTCGATGTGCCCGGCTTCCTGCCCGGGACCTCTCAGGAGTATGGCGGCGTCATCAAGCACGGTGCCAAGCTGCTGTTCGCCTATGGCGAGGCGACGGTGCCCAAAGTGACCGTGATCACGCGCAAAGCCTATGGTGGCGCCTATGTAGTTATGGCCTCCAAGCACCTGCAGGGTGATTTCAACTATGCATGGCCCACATCCGAGATCGCGGTGATGGGTGCCAAAGGCGCGACCGAGATCATCCACCGTGCTGACTTGGGTGATCCCGAAAAGATCGCCGCGCATACCAAGAATTATGAGGACCGCTTTGCCAATCCCTTTGTCGCCGCCGAAAAGGGTGTCATCGACGAGGTGATCATGCCGCATTCCACCCGCAAGCGCGTCTGCCGTGCCTTTGCGTCACTGCGCACCAAGAAGGTGCATGTGCCGTGGAAAAAGCACGACAACATCCCGCTTTGAGGACTGCTGCATATGGCTAACCTGCCTTACATGGAAAAGCACCGCGGCTTTCCGGGCCGCCTGCCGGGGACGGATTTCCAGTTCGTGATCCGCCGCGCCAACAAGGATGGTGCGACGCCGCTGACCGAGCGCGTCCGCTATCCCGACCGCCGTCCGGCGGACAAGCGTGCGGACGCAGGATTCATGGCGGCACTCTGGGAACACTTCGGAGAAGAGCCCTTTGTGCGCGGAAATTTGGATGCCGGAAGACTCAGCTGGTTGTTCGGTCGGGAAGTGATTGCTGCCGAAGATCCGTTCAATCCTGCCGATTACGAAGCATTGTTGCGCATTGACGTAACAGTGGCATCACGTAGCTTTCCCGGGGTTTTTGGCCTATGATTCCAATGGTTTACATCCATTTTGGACCGTCTGGCCGTCAGCGGGAATTTGCCGATGTTTATTTTCGGTTCAAAAAACCATTGGCACCCGAGAAATCTTACACCAAG
>CAXQAV010000312.1:0-10012 GCA_964221795.1 Luminiphilus sp.
GACTTTCTCGCGCTCGGACTGGTTCGCCATCTCGTTATAGGCGGCGATACGGGCCTTGGATTTGGCCTGCCGCGCCTTGGCACCCTGCCGCATCCATTCCAGTTCGCTGGCAAGGGTACGCTGGCGGGATTTGTCCTCTTTCGCCTCGCGCTCCAGCCGCTTGGCTTTGGCTTCCAGCCAGCTGGAATAGTTGCCTTCATGCGGGATGCCCGATCCGCGGTCGAGTTCGAGGATCCAGCCGGTGATCGCGTCGAGGAAGTAGCGGTCGTGGGTGACGATCAGGATCGTGCCTTTGTAGTCGATCAGGTGCTGCTGCAGCCAGGCGATGGTTTCCGCGTCAAGGTGGTTGGTCGGTTCGTCGAGGAGCAGCATGTCGGGGGCTTCGAGCAGCAGCTTGCAGAGCGCCACACGGCGTTTCTCACCACCTGAAAGCGTGGTCACGTCAGCATCGTCAGGGGGGCAGCGCAGGGCCTCCATCGAGATGTCGATCTGCGCGTCGAGGTCCCAGAGGTTCTGGCTGTCGATCTCGTCCTGCAGTTGGGCCATCTCGTCGGCGGTTTCCTCGGAATAGTTCATCGCCACTTCGTTGTAGCGGTCGAGGATCGCCTTCTTTTCGGCCACGCCGAGCATGACGTTCTCACGCACGGTCAGATTCGGGTCGAGCTCGGGTTCTTGCGGAAGGTAGCCCACGCGCACGCCCTCGGCGGCCCAGGCCTCGCCAGCGAAATCCTTGTCCTGTCCGGCCATGATCCGCATCAGGGTCGATTTACCGGTGCCGTTCACGCCGACCACACCGATTTTCACGCCGGGCAGAAAGTTCAGCCGAATGTTTTCAAAGACCTTCTTGCCACCGGGATAGGTCTTGGACACGCCGTCCATGAAGTAGACGAATTGATTGGCAGCCATTTTGGGACGCTCCGCTAGGATTCAGGTTTGCGCCTAGATAGCGATGCTGCGGGGCAGGGGCAATCCGTTGTGCGGTCAGAGCGTGATCTTCATGCCGTCCTTGCCCAGAAAGAACGGCCCGTCCCAATGTTTGCGCACCGCTTCCGTCCAATGCGTGTCGGTGAAATCGGGGTCTCCGTCGGGCACCATGTGGTTCAGGGCCAGTTGTTTCACCCCCGCGTCCCTTGCGATCCGGCCCACGTCTTCGGCGTCGGTGTGGCTGCGCAGGATATGCGTCCGCAAGCGGTCGTCGCCGTTGGTCATACGTGCGCAGAGCGCCTCGACCCCGTCGCGCAGCATCGCCTCATGCACCAGCAAGTCAGACCCTCGCGCGAAATCGGCCATTTCGGGCATATAGGCGGTATCGCCGGAAAGGGTCACGCTGCTGTCGGCGCTGTCAAAACGCAGGGCGAATGTATCGACGATGGGGGGATGCACATTGCGCATGGTGCGCATGGTGATCTCGTCGAGGTCATGGCTTTCCCCAATGACCGAAATGGCAGCGAGGCTGCCGAAATCGCAGCGCCCCTCGTCCTTGATCCGCAGGTCGATGTCGAACCGCATGCTTTCCTGAAAGGCCGCCCAATAGGCGTCCAGTCCCTTGGGCCCGATTACCGGAATGGTCCGGTTCAGGCCCGCGGTCCAGGCCGTATGAAACAGGGGACCAAGTTCGAGGTAGTGATCGGAATGCAGGTGCGTGATGACGATCAGGTCGATCTGGGTCAGGGCCACCCCCTGATCGCAAATACCCCGGGTTACCCCGAGGCCGCAGTCGATCACGATATTCCTGCAGTTCATGCGCAAGAGCATCGAGATCGGCATATGAGAGCGGGGACGAATGGCGGGTCCACCTTTGACCCCCATGAGAGCAAGACTGTCGGTCATGGAATGATCCTTTCAGGCGCTATTCTGCGCTGTCCGAATGGATTCTCCCAGCCCTGCATCGGCGCGAGCACATGCGGTCCGATCAGGATTAATACGTCAGTTTCGAGGCTTCGTCATAGAGCATTGCGACAAGCTCAAGATCTTCGGACATCCTGCCGACGTTGGCGTTGATCTCGACAAGCGTCTGGAAATCTCTCTCATCAACCGCCGCCAACATAGGTTTGAGGACGTGCCACTGGACAATCGCTTCAGAGATTGCGTCGGCTATGTCATTATTTGGGGGTTCCTGAATACCGACTTCTGGCATGCCATGATAGAGCGCAAAGAGCGAGACTTCGAAGTGCGTCGTCGCTTCAACCAGTTCCGCCAATGCATTTTCATCCCCTAAGCCCGTGATGAAAAGACAGGCGGACTTTGACATTTGTTGTGCGAGCATCTGCTGGCGTCGTGCCAGATTGATCTGCATCGCGTTCGATTGCAGCAGACCGTTTGGCCATGCGTTCTGGCCCGTGATATCAGAACTGACGATCGAGGCCATTTCGAGCAGCTCTGATCCCCGTGCATCGAGGAGTGCGATTTCTGAGTTGGAACCTGAATCTGTCCATAATTGGCGTGCTTGCGCCGCGACTGGCGCCCATTGCCTTTGAAGTTCCTGCAGGGACATTTGCGTCCGCGCCGGCAGTCCGATATTGAAGTTCCACTGGTGATCACTGGCATCTAGGGTATCGACGATCGCAGTGAATTCATTTGTGCTGTTAATGAGACTGCGCAGCGTGTTGCCAGTATCGATATTGGCCTGCACATAACAGCCGGCAGCAACAACTTGCTGACTCAACACAGGCAGCCTTGCCGTCATTGCGACGGTCGACCCGGCGTCGTTTGCGACGGGTCGGCTATGCAGCGAGAAGATGTCGAGTTTATCGGCGCCTGCAGGACTGCAGATTGTTGCAAGATAAATCGTGAAGGCCAAGACCAGAGTAGGTCGCAAAGCAGCGGAAGATGTCATCACAAGAACCTTCGGCTATCCGACGCGAACGCGTCGCATCGGACAGAACAATTTACTTCTTAACAGACGCACCGTCGGCCAGACTGTACGCCTCACTTCGTGCCCGCATCTGCATACCAACAACGGACGCGATCCAGACCTCACTTCGTATGTCGGATAGCCTACCTTTGGGCCTATATCCGATCAAGAAAAGCTGTAATTCGCCGCCCAAAATGGTCGTGAAGATTAATCAGACATGAAAAAAGGGCCGCAAAATCGCGGCCCTTGAGCATTTCTGCTGATTCTTACTGTGGAATCTCTGCGTCGATTCCCTCGACGTAGAAGTTCATGCCGGCCAGCGTGCCGTCATCAGCTGTCTCGCCAGCAGCCAGCCATACAGAACCGTCCTGCTTGTTCAGCGGGCCGGTGAAGGCGTGGTATTCGCCGGAACGCAGGCTTTCGATCAGCGCTTCAGCAGAGGCTTTGACGTCAGCGGGAACCGCATCTGTGATCTCGCCGATTTCCACCATGCCGGGGGCGATGCCGTCCCATGTGTCGGTGCTTTCCCATGTGCCGTCAATCACGGCCTGGGTGCGGGCGATGTAGTAGGGTGCCCAGTTGTCGATGATCGAGGAGACCCGTGGGAACGGTGCGAACTCTGCCATGTCGGAGGCCTGACCGAAGGTGACAACGCCACCGGCAGCCTGTGCGGCAGCCTGAGGTGCGGTCGAGTCGGTGTGCTGCAGGATCACGTCAGCGCCCTGTTCGATCAGAACGTTGGCGGCTTCGGCTTCTTTTGCAGGGTCGAACCATGTGTAGGCCCAGACGATCTTGAACTCGACATCAGGGTTGACCTGACGCGCGTGGATGAAGGCCGAGTTGATGCCGCGGATAACCTCGGGGATTGGATAGGAGGCGATATAGCCGATGATGTTACTCTCGGTCATGTGGCCAGCGATGTGACCTTGAACCGCGCGGCCTTCATAAAAACGGGCCGAGTAGGTAGAGACGTTGTCAGCGCGCTTGTAGCCGGTGGCGTGCTCGAACTTCACATCAGGGAACTGGCTGGCGACTTCGATGGTCTGATCCATGTAGCCGAAGGAGGTGGTGAAGATCAGATCGGCACCCTGCAGCGCCATCTGGGTCATCACGCGGACCGCATCGGGACCTTCGGGAACACTTTCGACATAGACGGTCTCGACCGCATCGCCAAAGTGCTCTTCCACGGCCAGACGGCCCTGATCGTGTTCGTAGGTCCAGCCGCCGTCGCCAACAGGCCCGACGTAGACAAAGCCGACTTTGACAGGCTCATGCCCGGCAGCGTAGGCCCCTGTTGCCATGCCAAGTGCGAGGGTCGCACCTGCTAGAATGTGTTTGATGGTCATCTTCATCCCCTTGGTGGTGTTGAATGCCTCTAGCGCGAGGCGTGGAAAGATTGCCCCAGTGACCCGGGCGCACGTCCGGTACGCATAATAACCAGAACGGCGATGGTTGCCAGATATGGCGCCATAGAAAGATACTCGACCGCAATCGCGGCACCGGCTGCCTGCAGGTTCAACTGCAATACCGTGACTCCGCCGAACAAATAGGCACCGAGCAAAAGCCGCCCCGGACGCCAGCTTGCGAAAACCACGATGGCCAGCGCGATCCAGCCTGCACCGGCGGTCATGCCTTCGGTCCATTGCGGCACGCGCACGAGCGACAGATAGGCCCCGCCAAGCCCCGCACAGGCCCCGCCGAACATGATTGCCAGCATCCGCACGCGGATGACGTGATAGCCCAGCGCATGGGCGGCCTCATGGTTCTCGCCCACGGCCCGCAGGATCAGACCAGCGCGGCTGTATTTCAGGAAAGCCCAGACGCCCGCCACGATGAACAGCCCGACATAGACCATCGGATCATGCTGGAACACGATGGGCCCGATCACCGGAATGTCGCCAAGAAGCGGGATATGCCAGTCGGGAAAGGCGGGGGCCTTGATCCCGATGTAGCCCTGTCCGATCAGCGCCGAGAGGCCCAGCCCGAAGAGCGTCAGCGCCAGACCGGTCGCCACCTGATTGGACAAGAGGAATTGCGTCAGAACGCCGAAGAGCACCGACAGCAGCGCCCCGCCGATCGCCGCGCCGAGAAAGCCCAGCCATGGCGAGCCCGAGTTGACCGCGACGACAAATCCGCAGACGGCGCCGGTGATCATCATCCCCTCAACCCCGAGGTTCAGCACGCCGGCGCGTTCAACCACCAGCTCGCCAATCGCGGCCAGCAGGATCGGCGTCGCGGCCACCATGAGCGAGGCCAGAAGCAGGATCGGGTTGATCGAGGACAGGTCCATCAGCGCAGCCCTTTTCCATGAGACATCACAGCCATGCCAAAGCCTCCTTGGGCAGAACAAAGACGGCGAGCACCCCTGTCGTCAGCCCGATGATCCAGCCGAACCGGACGAACCAGTGCTTGCGTCTTTTCGGCGGGGTTGCCAGTTGGGTCCTCAAACCGGCGCCAAGTCCGGTCTTTTCGAAGAGCCAATCCGAGATCCGGTAGAGGCGCTCGTACAACCATATCGAGACAAGAGCCAAGACAGCGAGGACCGCTGTAAAGCCGATGGCGAAGGGCCATCCGGTGTCACTGGCCAGTTGCGCCGTATAGCCGAGCGCCATGCCGACAAAGAAGGCGATCACCGGACGAAAGACCGCGTCGATGATGTCTTCGCGCAGGGGGGCAGTATCGGTCATGCCACCTCCGCCTTGCCGAAACGCACGCGGTAGTTGGTCAGGACGTCCACGGCCAGAAGAAAAAACAGGAGCATCCCCTGCAAAAGCTGGATCGCGGCCAGGGGCAGTCCGAGGTTGGACTGCGCGATTTCCCCGCCGATGTAGGTCAGGGCCATCAGACCACCTGCGAGCAGGATGCCGACAGGATGCAGACGTCCAAGGAAGGCCACGATAATCGCGGTGAACCCGTAGCCTACGTTGAAGTCGATGCTGACCTGACCGGCTGGCCCCGAAATCTCGAACAGCCCCGCAAGACCGGCGAGCGTGCCCGAGATGCCCATACAGACCAGCACGAGCCGCGCGGGGTTCACACCGCCGAAGCGCGCTGCACGCGGGCTTTGGCCCGACAGGCGCACATGGAAGCCGAAGATGTGTCGCGACAGGGCGACATAGGCTACGATCACCGCGATAAAGGCAGCGACTACGCCCCAATGCATCCCCGCGCTTTGGCTGATCCAGCTGCTTGCGCTGTCATATTGGGCAAGGTTCCGGCTGCCCGGAAAGCCCATCCCGTCTGGATTGCGCAAAGCCCCGAGCGCCATGGAGGCAAGCAGTTGCTCTGCCACATAGACCAGCATCAGGGAGACGAGGATTTCGTTGGTGCCAAAGCGCACCCGCAGAACGCCCGGTATCATGGCCCATGCAAAGCCACCGATTGCAGCCGCCACGATCATCAGCGGGAAGATGATGAAACTCTCGGTCGGATAGAAGGCCAGGCCTACAGCAGCACCGCAGATCGCGCCGACGATGTATTGCCCCTCCGCCCCGATGTTCCAGATGCCTGCCCGAAACCCGAAGGACAGGCCGATGGCGATCAGCACCAGCGGCGCGCCCTTGATCAGAAGCTGCGGGCGGTAGAACCACGCAAATTCGGAAAAGAGCGGGTCGAAAAAGATCGTTCGGATGGTTTCAAAAGGGTTCTGGCCGAGTGCGGCGAACAGGAGGCCGCCGACGAACATCGTCAGCGCCACCGCAAGGAGCGGCGTGACATAGACCCAGACCCGCGACGGCTGCGGGCGTTTCTCAAGCCTCAACATGGGCCACCTCCATGTCATGTGCGCCACCCAGCATCAGGCCGATCTCTTCGATGGTCAGCCCCTGCGCGGGGCGCGGCGCCGAGAGCCGTCCTTCGTTCAGGGCGGCAAAGCGGTCGGAAATTTCCATGAGTTCGTCGAGGTCCTGACTGATCACAATGACGGCCGATCCCTTGGCCGCCAGATCAAGCAGAGCTTGCCTGATCGCGGCAGCGGCAGAGGCATCGACACCCCAGGTCGGCTGGTTGACGACCAGCACCTCGGGTGCCTGCATGATCTCGCGCCCGATGACGAATTTCTGCAGGTTCCCGCCTGAGAGCGACCGCGCCGCATTCTGTGGTCCGGGTGTGCGCACGTCGAATTGTTTGATCACACCTTCCGCAAAGGCGCGCGCCTTGCCCCATTGCAGAAAGCCGTTCTTGCTCAGCCCTTGGCGGGTAGTCGCGGTCAGGATCGCGTTCTCCGTCAGGCTCATATCCGGGGCAGCGGCATGGCCCATGCGTTCTTCGGGGGCGGCCAAGAGGCCGATCTTGCGCCGCGCATTCGGAGGCAGCTGGCCGATGCCCTGACCCTTGTAGCGGATCATGTCACCCTTGGTGCGCATCTCGCCAGAGAGCGCCGCAACCAATTCGTCCTGACCATTGCCCGCCACGCCGCCAATCCCCAGAACCTCGCCCTTGCGGACCTCAAGGTTGATGGCCCGCAGCGGCGTGCCAAAGCGGTGCGGGGCAGGGGCCGAAAGGTCCTTTAGCGCGAGAATGATCTCGCCCTCGGGGCGCGGAGCTTTTTCGGGGACATGCAGTTTGGTGCCGACCATCAGTTCCGCCATGTCGCGGGCCGAGGTCTCGCGCGGGTCGCAGGTGCCCACGACCTCGCCCAGCCGCAGCACGGTGGCGTTCTCGCAGAGCGCGCGGATTTCTTCCAGCTTGTGCGAGATATAAAGGATCGCGGTGCCTTCGGCGCTGAGCTTGCGGAGGGTCTCGAAGAGGATCTGCACCTCCTGCGGCGTCAGAACGGATGTGGGTTCATCCATGATCAGCAGCTTGGGGTCCTGCAACAGGCAACGGATGATCTCGACCCGCTGGCGTTCGCCTGCGGAGAGTTCCCCTACGATCCGGTCGGGGTCGAGCGGCAGGCCGTAGAGGTCGGAGACCTTGCGCACCTGTGCCGCGATCTCGGCCTGTGGTGGCGGGTTCTCCATCCCGAGCGCGATATTCTCGGCCACGTTCATCGCATCGAACAGCGAGAAATGCTGGAAAACCATGGCGATGCCCGAGGCGCGGGCGATGCGTGGCTCGGCGGGGGCGAAGGGTTTTCCCTCGAGTGTCATGGTCCCGCTGTCGGGCTTCACCAGCCCGTAGATGGTTTTCACCAGCGTCGATTTCCCCGCGCCGTTCTCGCCTAAGAGAGCATGCACCTCGCCGCGCCCGATATCGAAGGACACATCCTTGTTGGCCACCACGCCGGGGTAGGCTTTGGTCAAACCGGAGAGGCGCAAGAGCGGTTCTGTCATGCGGAACGGTCCTTTGTGGCGGTGTGGGTCCGCGCGATCATGGCAGCCCCGACGCCAAGTGCAATCTCTGCAGGGTGTTTTCCTAAGGAAGGGTCGCCGATCGGGCAGGCAATGCGCGCGATTTGCGCAGGCGGATGTCCCAAAGCCGCAAGCCTGCTGCGGAAGCGGGCCCATTTGGTCGCCGATCCGATTAGGCCGATGCTGCGGAAGGGTCGCGACAAGAGCGCGTGACAGAGGGCGAGGTCGATCTCGTGGCTGTAGGTCAGAATCAGGTGATCTGCGTCGTCGGGGGCATGTCTTGTAGCCCTGACGGGGTCGGCGGCGACGAAGGTCGTGACCTCCGTTTCGGGGAAACGGTCCGCTGCGGTGTCGACCCATGTGATGTCAAAATGCGGCAGAGGGGCCATGACGTTCACAATCGCCCGCCCGACATGGCCTGCCCCATAGATCCAGAGCGGGCGGCGGTGGGGTGCAGCAAGCGTCTCTGCCGCTTCGTACGTGAGCGTCACTGAGCCTCCGCAACATTGCCCCAAAGCGGGGCCAAGAGGATAGGTCGCGGTGAAGCTGTCGCGCCCTTCGGCCAGCATCCGTCTGGCCTCGGCCATGGCCTGCCATTCGAGTGTGCCTCCGCCGATGGTGCCCTCGGTGCGGTCCGCCCAAACCAGCATTTGCGTGCCCGCCTCGCGCGGGACGGACCCGGCGGTGCGGGCTACGGTAATGTGGATCGCCGCGCTCATCCGCGCGCCCTTTTGACCGCCGCCAGCACAGCCTCTGCCGTGGCGGGGGCTTGCAGGTCGGGATAGGCGGGGCCGCAGGCGGCACAGGCGTCCGACAGCGCAAGAAAGGCCGAAATGCCGAGCATGAAGGGCGGCTCGCCAACGGCTTTGGAGCGGTAGATCGTCTGCGCGGGGTTCGGGGTGTCCCAGAGCGCCACGTTGAACACATCCGGCCGGTCGGAGCAGGCGGGGATCTTATAGGTCGAGGGCGCATGTGTGCGCAGGCGGCCCCTGTCGTCCCAGACCAGTTCCTCGGTCGTGAGCCAGCCCGCGCCCTGCACGTAGGCTCCTTCGACCTGCCCGATATCGAGCGCAGGATTCAGCGAGGCACCGGCGTCATGCAGGATGTCGGTGCGCAGGATGCGGTTCTCGCCTGTCAGCGTGTCGATGACGACTTCGGTAATCGCGGCTCCTTGGGCGAAGTAGAAGAAGGGTCGCCCCTCGCCCTTGATCCGGTCCCAGGAGAGGTCCGGCGTCTTGTAGAACCCTGTGGCCGAGAGGCTGACGCGGTGGAGATAGGCGGTCTGCGCGGCCTCGGCGAAGGTCATGGTCTCAGGGCCGACGGTGACCATGCCATCGGCAAAGCGCACATCTTCTGCCCGCGCCTGATGAAGTTCCGCCAGACATGCCGCGATCTGGTCGCGGATGGTGTCGCAGGCATTGGCCACGGCCATGCCGTTCAGGTCCGAACCCGATGAGGCGGCTGTGGCGGAGGTGTTGGGCACTTTGCCAGTATCGGTCGCGGTAATTTTGACGGCAGAGACATCAATGCCGAAGCGGCTCGCCGCGACCTGCGCAACCTTCTGGAACAGGCCTTGCCCCATCTCGGTGCCGCCGTGGTTCATATGGACCGAGCCGTCCTGATAGACGTGGACCAGCGCGCCCGCCTGATTGAGATGGGTCAGGGTGAAGGAGATGCCGAACTTTACGGGGGAAAAGCCGATGCCGCGTTTCAGGATTGGCTGCTCGGCGTTCCACGCGGCAATCGCTGCGCGCCGTCCGGTATAGTCTGCCTTTTCCAGCAGCGCCTCGGTCATGTCATGCAGGATGAAATCGGTGACCGGCATATGGTAGGGCGTGGTCTGCACAACCGGCTTGGGCGAGAATTC
>CAXQAV010000313.1:0-3580 GCA_964221795.1 Luminiphilus sp.
GCGTACGCGGAAGCTGCCGCGCTGGAACGCCTGATCGTTCCGGCGATACTGCTGCGCGATCAGGTCTGCCATGATCTGCCGCTGGTCATAGTCGCGGCCCACATGGAGGTCCTGCGTCATCGCCCCGTAGGTTTCCACCGAGCCGATGCCGTAGATGCAGGAGACCGAGGCCACGATGATCACATCGTCGCGTTCCAGAAGTGCCCGCGTGGCCGAGTGGCGCATCCGGTCGATCTGTTCGTTGATCTGGGATTCTTTCTCGATATAGGTATCCGACCGCGCGACGTAGGCCTCGGGCTGGTAGTAGTCATAGTAGCTGACGAAGTATTCGACGGCGTTGTCGGGGAAGAAGCCTTTGAATTCGCCGTAAAGCTGGGCTGCCAGCGTCTTGTTCGGGGCGAGGATGATTGCGGGTCGCTGGGTTTCCTCGATGGTCTTGGCCATGGTGAAGGTCTTGCCGGTGCCCGTGGCCCCGAGCAGCACCTGAGACCGTTCCCCGTCCTTCACCCCTTGCGCCAGTTCCGCAATCGCGGTGGGCTGGTCGCCCGCCGGCTCAAATTCGGTTTTCAGCACGAACCGCTTGCCCCCCTCCAGCTTTTCGCGGGTTTTGACGTCAGGGGCAGGGTTGGCGAGGTATTGATCGGCGTCGGACCGGTCGGTTTGCGCGTAGGGCATGAGGATTCCTTCGGGGGTTGCCCTATAGTTGATCCCTTTGGCGGGGGTATCAAGGGGCGCTCCTGACAGGAGATGTCAGCAGTCGACCTCACGCCCCTGTGTCTTTTCCCCGTGGCGCGGGTCACTATAGTTTCCTGCAGGACGAAGGAGGGTGAAAGGTTGAGACTGCTGCTGATCTGTTGCGGAACTCTGGTGGCGGGCACCGCTGGTGCGGCTGCCGCGAACGAGCAGGCATTTCAGTCGCCCGCCGGAAATATCCGCTGTGTGGCGTCAGACGACGGGCTTTTCGCGGTGCGTTGCGATCTTGACGTCGACCGGCAGAGCTACACTGACCGACCTGAGACCTGCGAAGGCGACTGAGGCACATCTTTTGTCGTGTTGCGCGCGGGGACGGGGCTGCTGAACTGTGCGCTGGAGGAGATCGTGCCGCCGGAAACACCGGTTGTCCTGCCTTACGGTGTGACACTGGAGCTTGAAGGCATCACCTGCCTGTCCGAGACGACCGGTATGACATGCACAAACGCAGACGGTGGCGGCTTTGCTGTACGCCGCGCGGAGCAGCGGATTTTCTGACCCCGACTTGTTGACCTTTGCGGGTGGATGGCTCACCTCATGGGCAAACATGCAAAGAGGTGCCCTATGTCGTCCCATATCGATCCTGAAAAGCTAGACCGTCTGGCCGAAGTGGCTGTCCGTATTGGCGTGAACCTCAAGCCCGGGCAGAATCTGGTGATCACGGCGCCGATGGCCGCGCTGGACCTTGTGCGCCGCATCACGGTGCATGCCTATAAGGCCGGTGCAGGGATCGTGACGCCGTTCTTTGCTGACGACGAGATTACGCTGGCCCGCTACCAGCACGCAGCGGACGAGAGTTTCGACCGCGCGCCGAACTGGCTCTATGAGGGGATGGCAGCGGCCTACAAGAGCGGTGCCGCGCGTATGGCGATCACGGGCGATGATCCGATGCTGCTGGCCGAGCAGGACCCTGCGAAGGTCGCACGGCTGAGCAAGGCAACTTCCATTGCGGCCAAGCCTGCGATGAACCCGATTGTGGGCTTCGAGGTGAACTGGAATATCGTGGCCTATCCAGGTGCTGCATGGGCTTCGCGCGTTTTCCCCGACCTGCCGGTCGAAGAGGCACAGGGCAAGCTGATGGATGCGATCTATGAGGCCTCGCGCCTTAGCGGTGATGATCCGGTGGCGAACTGGGAAGCCCATTCCAAGACCCTGCAGCAACGCGTGGACTGGCTGAATGCGCAGAATTTCGATGCCTTGCATTACACCGGACCCGGCACCGATCTGCACTTGGGTCTTGCCGAGGGCCATATCTGGAAGGGCGGGGCCTCGCCTGCGCTCAACGGCATTGTCTGCCAGCCGAATATTCCGACCGAAGAGGTCTTTACCTGCCCGCATGCCTATAAGGTCGAGGGCACGGTCTCGGCCACCAAGCCGCTGGCCCATCAGGGCAATGTGATCGAGAACATCAAAGTGCGCTTTGAGGCGGGCAAGATCGTCGAGGCAACAGCGACCAAGGGCGAGGACATCCTGCGCCAGTTGCTGAACACCGATGATGGTGCGAGCCGCATCGGGGAAGTGGCGCTGGTGCCCCATTCCAGCCCGATCAGCCAATCCGGTGTCCTATTCTACAACACGCTTTTTGATGAGAACGCCTCCTGTCATATCGCGCTGGGCCAGTGCTACGCCGATACGATCGAAGGCGGGTCCGAGCTGAGCCCCGAGGAATTGCAGCAGAAGGGCGGCAACCAGAGTCTGATCCACGTCGACTGGATGTTGGGGTCCGATGCGGTGGATATCGATGGCATCACCAAGACCGGCGAGCGCGTTCCGGTGATGCGCGGGGGCGAATGGGCATAACCCGGAGTTTTCGAAAACTCTGGGCCAAATTCTTTGAAGAATCTGGCGTGCTAGGTGGCAAATACTTGCGTCATTTGCCGCTTTTGCACATATAGGCCCTAGCCAAGAGGGAACAGCCATGCGCGCACGAATCTACAAGCCTGCGAAAACCGCCATGTCATCGGGCACAGCCAAGACCAAGCATTGGGTGCTGGAGTTTGTGAATGAAACGGGACGCGAGGTTGATCCGCTGATGGGCTGGACCTCGTCCTCGGATACGCAGGCGCAGGTCAAGATGACCTTCGACACCAAGGAGGCGGCGCTGGACTATGCCAAGGAGCATGGCATCGACGCCATGGCACAGGAGCCGAAGTCGCGCCGCGCCAACATCCGCCCCGGCGGCTATGGCGAGAATTTCGCGACGAACCGCCGTGGGGCATGGACCCACTAGCCCTTTGGACTTGCCAAAGGGGGCGTTGCCGCGCCATATCGGCACCCAAGCGGTCCGATAGCTCAACTGGATAGAGCAGCTGACTTCTAATCAGCAGGTTCGGGGTTCGAGTCCTCGTCGGATCGCCAATATTGCCAAGGACTTAAGCGTTTTCGCGTTCATCGGGAGGCGATGTGGGGATACAAGCGGGTGACAAAAGCCTGCAGTTCCATCTCTACCGGTCTAGATCGCGATCCTTTTTTTGTCAGTGTCGGGTGCCCGTCTTTTTTTGGAGGGGGTGGTAAACCCCCAACCTACCCCTACCCAGCCATATACGGTTGGCTATGTGTTCAGCTTCTGCATGTTATTCGGCATGAACGTTCATCGGGAACACCAAAGACAAATACATTTCTGAAGCTCTGTTTCGCGCAGTGGGTTTGCTGATTGTAGCGCGCACCGGTTCGCCCGCATGTGGCATCGCAAGTGATCTAGAGCAGGTCCGATACGGCTCGCCTGAGACGTTCATTCTCTTTCTGGAGCCGCTTCAATTCCTTCAGTTGGTCGGTTCCCATACCGCCATATTGCTTACGCCAGCGATAAAACGTCTGTTCTGTTATCTGT
>CAXQAV010000314.1:0-5698 GCA_964221795.1 Luminiphilus sp.
GTCAGGCCAAACTGCGCGCGCGTTTGGCAAGCTTCGGCCTTGGTGCCGATCAGGCCGAAACCGAGGTCGGGCGTCTGTCGGGCGGCCAGAAGGCGCGCCTCTCGCTGCTGCTGGCTACCCTGCCCGCACCGCATCTGCTGATTCTCGACGAACCGACCAACCACCTCGACATCGAAAGCCGCGAGGCGCTGGTCGAGGCGCTGACCGCCTATTCCGGTGCAGTCATCCTCGTCAGCCATGATATGCACCTGCTGTCGATGGTGGCCGACCGGCTCTGGCTGGTGAAAGACGGGCGGGTGAAACCCTACGAGGACGATCTGGAGGCCTATCGCAAGATGCTGCTCTCGGTCGACAAACCCGCCGAGAAAGAGAAACCGGCCGCCCCCAAAGCACCAAAACCCAGCCGCGAGGCGATCCTTGCACTGCGCGCAGAAGTCCGCAAGTGCGAGGAACGCGTCAATAAAATCAACGAGATGCGCGACAAACTTGCCAAGAAACTCGCCGACCCCGCGCTTTATGAGGACGGACGCAAGGGCGAGCTGGAAACATGGAACAAGAAATACGCCGAAGTCATGGACGGGCTGGCGCGCGCCGAAGAACTCTGGATGGGCGCGTTGGAAAGGCTCGAAAAGGCCGAGAACGCCTAACCCTTCTTTCTCCCAGGAAACTCCCGCCGGAGGCGACACAAGGCTCGCCAAATGCGGCCACCTCTGACAGTCTCGCGCCATGACCGAATTACCTGCGCTGATCGCCGCCTTCACCACGCTCTTCATCATTATCGACCCGCCAGGTCTGGCGCCGGTCTTTATCGCCCTGACCACCGGCATGACCGACCGGCAGCGGCGTGCCATCGCGGTGCGTGCCTTTGTGGTATCGGTCGTGCTGATGATGGTATTTTTGTTCTCGGGCGAGGCCGTTCTGTCCTTCATCGGCATTTCGATGGATGCCTTCCGCATTGCCGGTGGCATTCTCCTGTTTCTCACTGCCCTTGATATGCTGTTCCAGAAACGGCAGGCGCGCCGCGAGGAAAACGCGGCAGAGGGTCAGGCAGAGCATCACGACGACCCCTCGGTCTTTCCACTAGCCATTCCTTTGATCGTCGGTCCGGGTGCAATCACCACAGTCATCCTGCTGTCCGGTCAGGCACAGGGCGCAACCGACATGGCCGCAATCGCCGCGATTGTGATCGGTGTGCTGGTGATCGTTCTCGTTGCATTCCTGATCGCACCGGCCATCGAACGGGCATTGGGCAAGACCGGCCTGAACATCGTCACGCGACTTTTGGGGATGCTGCTGGCCGCTCTGGCCGTGCAATTTGTCCTTGATGGCCTAAGGGGCTTTGGGATCGGCGGATAGCACCTATATCTGGCTCATGAGCACCGATCAGATCATGCAACTGACCTATCTGGTCCTTCTGGCAGCCGTCATCGGCGGCTCCGCAATTGTTGCGGGCCGCAGCAACTGGGGCAAGATGGCCCAACAGGCGGCCATCTGGGCCCTCATATTTGTCGGTGTCATCGCCGCCTATGGGTTGTGGGAGGAAGTGCGCAACGACGTGGCCCCCCAGCAAAGCCTCGTCGATGGTGGCACAATCGCTGTGCCCCGCAGCCCTGACGGGCATTTCCACCTGACCTTGCAGATCGACGGCACGCCTGTGGATTTCATTGTCGACACCGGCGCGACACAGGTGGTTCTGTCACAGCGCGACGCAGTGCGGATCGGGCTTGATCCGGCGGCACTTGACTATGTCGGCAGCGCTCAGACCGCGAATGGTGTGGTGCGCACGGCGCCGGTCTTTCTGGACGAGGTCAATCTGGAAGGCATGATCGACCGCAACGTCAGCGCGGTGGTGAATGGCGGCGACATGCAAGGGTCCCTCTTGGGGATGAGCTATCTGCGCCGCTTCGAGAGGATCGAAATCGCGGGCAATCAACTGGTGCTGCAACGATGATACGGGTTTTGCTTCTGCTGACACTTCTGGCCGCCTGCGCGCCGCAGGTCCGTGAACTGCCAGAGGACTTCGACTCAAGCTTCGCTTTCTGAGGCGCTCTCGGCCTTCTTGACCCAGCGTCCACCGTCCTGCGCCCAATATTGCGCGGGACAGCCCGCGCCTGTGAGGTCCTTCCACTGACCGCGCGCATGTTGCACGGCATCCCCGTCCTGCCCGTCAAAAATGATGCAGACCCGCTCGCAGGCTTTCACCTCCGCCGCCGAAACAGCGGCACCGGCCACGCTCATCACGCATGAGAAACCGTCAGCGGGCACGTCACCCAAGAGGATCGGCTGGTCGGCATCATGCGGGCTACCGGCGATCCCGTGCGGCAGAAACTCCTCCTCCGGCTTTTCCCAGAGGATCGCATCCAGTCGCTCCAGCAAGGCCGCGTCGCTGCCACGCACCAGAACGCGCCAGCCCACATCCCGCGCCTTGCCCAAAAGCATGGGCAGTGTGACCTCAAGCGGCGTTTCGGTCAGATGGTAGAAATAGACTGCGCCCAAGCGGTTTCTCTTTTCATGTTGGCAAATACCTTCGGGGGTGAGGCCAAAGGCAGAGGGGGCAGACGGCCCCCTCTCCACCGGACCCTAGCCTTCGTAGTGATCCGCAATCAACCGGTTGAGCGCCAAGACACCCCAACCGGTGGCCCCTGCCGGTGCCAGCGCGGTTTCCTTTTTCACAAAGGCCGTGCCCGCGATATCCAGATGCACCCATGGCACATCGGGTTTCACAAAACGCTGCAGAAATTGCGCCGCCGTGATTGAGCCCGCGGGCCGCCCCATGGAATTCTTCATATCCGCAACCCGCGATTTCAGCAGCGCATCATAGTCCGGCGAAAGCGGCAGACGCCAAGCGCCTTCACCTTCGGTGGCAGCGGCCTTCAGGAAAGCATCGCAGAGCGTGTCGGAGTTAGAGAACACACCCGTATTCTCGTGCCCGAGCGCGGTGATGACCGCACCTGTTAGCGTGGCAAGGTCAACCATGCCCGTCGGTTTGAACCGCTCCTGCGCGTACCAGAGCACATCAGCCAACACCAACCGCCCTTCGGCGTCGGTATTGTTGATCTCGATCGTGTCGCCTTTCATGGACTTCACGATATCACCCGGACGGGTCGCACTGCCCGACGGCATGTTCTCGACCAGCCCCACGAGCCCCACCACATTCGCCTTGGCCTTGCGCAGGGCCAGCGTGCGCATGACACCGGCCACTACACCCGCGCCGCCCATGTCCATGGTCATCTCTTCCATGCCGCCCGCAGGCTTGAGGCTGATGCCGCCCGTGTCAAAGACCACTCCTTTGCCGACCAGCGCAAAGGGCGCTTCCTTGCCGCCGCCGTTCCACGACATGACAACAACCTTCGAAGGGCTGTCGGACCCCAGCCCGACACTGAGCAGCGTGCGCATGCCCAGTTTCTTCAGGTCTTCTTCCTCCAGAATTTCGACATCCAGACCTAGCTCCTGCATTGCGGCAAGGCGTGCGGCAAAATCATCGGTGGTCAGGACGTTGGCCGGTTCGTTCACCAGATCACGGGTGAAGAAAACGCCTTCGGCAATCGCAGCCAGCGGGCCAGCGACCTTTGCCACCGCCTCGGGTTTCGAGACCATGAAGGTGACGCGGCCCTTCGGTTTGGCTTCCACTGTTTTGTGGGTAACAAAATCATAGCCGCGCAACGCAAGGCCAAGCGCGATCTCTTCGGCCCGCGCCACAGTTCCGCAAAGCACCGTCAGGTCCGCATCGCCGCGCACCTTGGCAATCTGCGCACCGGCCTTGCGCGCCTCGGCGACCGAAGGACGGCGGCCCAGTTTGACGACACAGACCGCCTCAGCCGCCAGACCGGCAGGATAGGAGAGCATTTTCAGATCACCCGCGCCCATCTTCTCGAATGCTGAACTTTCGACAAAGCGCGCGATCGCCTTGCGGGTCAGCGCGTTGATCCGGCGCGCAGAGGCATCGAGCTTGGCATCGTCACCGACAAAGACCACCAGTTTGCCCGAAACATCGGCAATCCCGTCCAATGTCACCTCTTTGAAATTGATCTCTGGGGGCGTCGTCATGGGGCTTGTCCTTTCGGTCTATCGCTTCTTGTCTGACCTACGTAATGCCCACCTGCCGCGAAGGCCAGATAGCTGTTCAATCCGCCGCGGGCTTCGGCTAGTTTGCGGACAACCGGACGGGCAGCAACAACAAGGGACCGCAGCTTTGGCACGATTTGACAGATATATGCTGTCACAGCTGATGGTGCTGTTCGGCTTCTTCAGCCTTGTGCTGATCCTGATCTACTGGATCAACCGTGCGGTGGTGCTGTTTGATCGGCTCATTGCAGACGGGCAGTCCGCAGTGGTTTTTCTGGAATTCACCGCCCTGTCGCTGCCATCCGTCATCCGGCTGGCGCTGCCGCTCGCGGGCTTTGCGGCGGCGGTCTATGTGACGAACCGGATGTCCACGGAATCGGAGCTGACTGTCGTGCAGGCGACCGGCTTTTCGCCCTTCCGGCTGGCGCGCCCCGTGCTTGTTTTCGGGATCATCGTCGCTTTGATGATGTCGCTCCTGATGCATGTGCTGGTGCCGCTCAGTTCGGCGCGGCTGTCGGAACGGCAGGCGGAAATCGCACAAAACATGACATCGCGCCTGCTGACCGAAGGCCAGTTCATTGAGCCGATCCGCGGCGTGACGTTCTACATCCGCGAGATCACACCCGAGGGCGAATTGCGCGACATCTTCCTGTCGGACAACCGCGCTGATTCCGAAGAGATCACCTATACCGCCTCGCGGGCCTTTCTGGTCCGTGACGGCGAAACAACCCAGCTTGTGATGATCAACGGCATGGTGCAGACGCTGCGCGCCCAGGATCAGAGGCTTTTCACCACGCGTTTCGAGGATTTTGCCTATAACATCGGTACCCTCATCAACCAGCCGACCAGCAGAACCCGCAACGCCGATCACCTTGGGACCTTGGATCTCCTGCGGCCGACAGCGGCGCTGGTAGAAGAGACCGGACGCTCTGCCGCCGAACTGATCAGCCGCGGGCATGACAGGTTCAGCCAGTCCATCCTCGGGCTTGTCGCGGCACTTCTGGGTTTCTCTGCCCTGATGGTCGGTGGCTACAGCAGGTTCGGCGTCTGGCGGCAGATCGTGGCTGCGATCTTTCTGATCATCGTGGTCAAGGCCTTCGAATCCGTTGGACTGAACGCCGCCCGCAGCGATCCGCGGCTCTGGTTTGCGACCTACTTGCCCAGCATTGTCGGTCTGGCGATTGTCTTTGCGCTGCTCTTCTGGTCGGCACGCCCTGATCTTTTCCGGCGCAGGCCGCCACAGGGGGCCGCGACATGATCCTGCACCGCTATTTCGCGCGCCGGTTCCTGATGACGTTTCTGGGGATCACCGGCGTCTTTGTGGCCATCATTCTCTTTATCGATCTTGTTGATCAGCTGCGCCGCTTTGGCGGTGCGGAAGCCGGTTTCGGGGACCTTCTGGCGCTTAGCCTCTTTAACCTGCCTGCAGCGGTCTACCGCATCCTGCCATTGATCATGATCCTGTCCAGCATTGCCCTGTTTCTGGGGCTGGCACGCTCGTCGGAGATGGTTGTCACGCGTGCGGCGGGACGCTCCGCGCTCAAGGCGCTGATCGGGCCGCTGGTGGTTGCCCTCGGGATCGGTCTCGTCGGCGTTGCTGTTGTCAATCCGATCGTTGCAGGCACCTCCAAAC
>CAXQAV010000315.1:0-5673 GCA_964221795.1 Luminiphilus sp.
TCGGCCTGCTGCCGTGGCGCTCGGTCCGTGACAATGTGGGCTTGGGGCTGGAACTGGCAGGGATGGAGAAATCCGCCCGCCTGAAACGCGTCGATCAGGAGTTGGAAATGGTGGGCCTTGCCGATCGCGCCGATGCGCTGGTGGGCGAGTTGTCAGGCGGGATGCAGCAGCGGGTGGGCCTTGCCCGCGCCTTTGCCACCGATGCCCCGATCCTGCTGATGGACGAACCTTTCTCGGCGCTCGATCCGTTGATCCGCACAAGGTTGCAGGACGAGTTGCTGGAGCTGCAAAGCAAGCGCGGGCGCACAATCATTTTCGTGAGCCACGATCTGGACGAAGCCTTCAAGATCGGCAACCGCATCGCGATCATGGAGGGCGGGCGCATCGTGCAATGCGGCACGCCACGCGATATCTTCACAAACCCCGCCAATGGCTATGTGGCCGAATTCGTGGCCCATATGAACCCGCTCGGCACGCTGACCGCGCGGGACGTGATGGTTGCGGTGACAGCGGACGGACCAATGATTGATGCCGAAACGCCTGTGCAGGAGATCATCCAGCACCTGAACGGCGGCACATTCCAGGTGACCGAGAACGGGCAGCCCATCGGGCAGATCACGCAGGCCTCCGTGCTTGCGCGACTTGCGCCCGCGTCCGAAGGCTAGATCATACCGTCAGACCTTGGTTTCATGCGTCACCGGCGTCACCTTGCGCCGCGCGACCGCCTCGCGCCATGTGATGAAGCTGACGGAAGCCATGATCACGGCACCGCCGAAGATCACCCATCCGTCGACCGCCTCGCCAAAGACGACCGCACCCAAGGTGACCGCCCAGACGAGTTGCAGGAAGGTCACCGGTTGCGTGACCGTCAGCGGGGCCGCCGCAAAGGCCAGTGTCATGGTGTAATGCCCCGCTGTGGCAAAACAGGCGACAAGGAAGAGCCAACCCAGTTGTTCGAGCGTAGGCGTGACCCAGACCGCCAGGGCAAAAGGAGCAAGGCCGACCGTCACGGTGACCGAGAGCATGCCCACCACAACAGGGGCCGAAACCTCTCCTGACAGTTGCTTGGCGATCAGATAGCCGATGGCAAAGAACACTGCCGTTCCAAGCATGGCGATATGCCCGATCTCAACCTCTTTCGCGCCGGGTCGCAGGATGATCAGCGCGCCGATCAGCGCCATGATGACCGCAGCCAGACGGCGCGGTGGCAGGCGCTCACCCAGAAAAAGCGCGGCCCCGAGCGAGACATAGACCGGCGAGAGGTAGTTCATCGCGGTCACCTCGGCGATAGGGATGCGCGCCATGGCGAAGAACCACAGGATCACGGCCAGCGTGTGGACCGCCCCTCTGGTCCAGAAGAGCTTTTTCTGCCGCGTGGTCAGATGCGCGGACAGGATCGGTCTGATCATTGGCAGCAGGAAAACCAGCCCGAGCACATACCGCAGGAACGCGGCCTGTGCCGCCGGCACATCGCTGCCCACATGTTTCACGACAGCCGTGACGCCGACGAACATCAGGCCCGTGATGACCATCCAGAAGACACCAAGGACGGGTTTTGACTGTTTTTGCGGCTCCATGCGCCATGGGTGGCACCGCCAGCGGGCAGGTGCAATATGAATTCGCTGGATGCCGCGTGGCAGAGGCCGTAACAGGGATCACATGAAGATACTTTTTCTTGGCGATGTGATGGGCCGCGCAGGGCGCGCGGCAGTAACAACCCACCTGCCCCGTTTGCGGCAGGAATGGAAACTCGATTTCGTCGTGGTCAATGGCGAGAATGCAACCAGCGGGATGGGCCTGTCGGGGGAACATGCAAACCTGTTGCTTGATGCCGGTGCAGATGTAGTGACCCTCGGGGATCATGCTTTCGACCAGAAAGATATGCTGGGCTTTATCGAGAAAGAACAGCGCATCATCCGCCCGATGAACTATTCCAAGGCCGCGCCCGGTGTCGGCGCGCGCGTCTTCAACGCCCCGCATGGGCGCAAGGTGCTGGTCGCGCAGGTTCTGGGGCAGGTCTTTATTAAGCGCCCCTTCGATGATCCTTTCTCGGCGCTCGACAGCGTTCTGCGCCAGTACCCGATGGGTGGTCAGGTTGCCGCCAGTATCATCGACATGCATTGCGAGGCCACCTCCGAGAAAATGGCCGCGGGGCATTTCTGCGACGGGCGTGCCAGTGTCGTCGTCGGCACCCATACCCATGTCCCGACGGGTGACGCGATGATCCTGCCCGGTGGCACAGCCTATCTCACCGATGCGGGCATGTGTGGCGACTACAACTCGGTGATCGGGATGGACAAGGTCGAGCCGCTCCGCCGTTTTGTCACCGGCATGCCGAAGTCCCGCTTCACCCCCGCCATGGAAGAAGCCACGCTTTCGGGGCTTTACGTCGAGACCGACAACTTGACGGGCAAGGCCACGCGGGTCGAGATGGTCCGGCAGGGCGGCCGCCTGCAACAGGCAGGGCCGCAATGAGCGACGCCCGCGCGCAGCTGACGGTCATTCTGTTACTTTTGGGATGCGGCTGGGGGCTGACACAGCCGCTCACGAAGATCGCGGTGACCGCAGGATACCAGCCGTTCGGCCTGATCTTCTGGCAGATGCTGATCGGCACGGTGGTCTTGGGTGTCTTTCAATGGCGCAGGCTCAGGCAGTTGCCCTTCACCCCGCTCAGTTTCGGGGTCTGGCTGATGATCGCGGTGATCGGGACGCTGATCCCGAACTCCTCCAGCTATCGGGCCGCCTTTCACCTGCCGGCCGGGATCATGTCGATCGTGATTGCGACGATCCCGATGATGGCGTTTCCCATGGCTGTGGCATTGGGCAACGACCATTTCTCGTGGCGCAGGCTGGGCGGCTTGACGCTCGGGCTGATCGCTGTGGGCCTGATCGCGCTGCCCGAAGCCAGCCTGCCCGAACGCGCCATGATCGCCTTTCTGCCTTTGGCGCTGGTGGCACCATTCTGCTATGCGGTCGAAGGCAATGTCGTCGCCCGTTGGGGGACGGGCGGGCTTGATCCGATACAGGTCCTGTTCGGGGCCTCTGCGCTTGGCACTGTGATCGCACTGCCGCTTGCGCTTGTTTCGGGGCATTTCTTTGTACCGCAGTCGCCTTTCATTGCCGCTGATTTTGCCATGGTTCTGGGATCGCTGATCCATGTCATCGTCTATACGGGCTATGTCTGGCTGATCGGGCGTTCTGGCGCGGTCTTTGCCGGACAGGTCAGCTATATCGTGACCGGATCGGGCGTGCTCTGGGCGATGCTCTTGCTGGGCGAAAGCTATTCCCTCTGGGTCTGGGCCGCGCTCGGTGTGATGCTGCTCGGGATCAGCCAGGTCCGCCCGAGGGTTGCCGAACAGGAGGCGACATTGGAAACTGTCCCCCATGGATAGCATTTTCCAACTGACCCAGATGCAGGGGGCCATTCTGACGATGGTTGTCGTCTTTGGCATGTTTGCCATGTTCCTGCGCGAAAGCTACCCGACCGAGGTTGTCGCCATGGGTGGTATGTCGGTCCTGCTGGTCACAGGCGTGCTGCCCTATCAGGATGCGGTCGCCGTCCTGTCGAACCCCGCGCCATGGACGATTGCCGCGATGTTCATCATCGTCGGTGCCCTTGTGCGGACCGGCGCCCTCAATGCGCTGACCACGATTGCCGAACGGCAGGCCAAGGTCTCGCCTGCCCGCGCCGTCGGCGGCGGGCTGCTGTTCGTGGCTCTCGCCAGCGCGATTATGAACAACACACCCCTCGTTGTCGTGATGATCCCTGTCTTTGTGCAACTGGCGCGGACGCTGGGCACGTCGGCCTCGAAACTGCTGATCCCACTGAGCTATGCGGCCATCGTGGGCGGTACGCTGACCTTGCTTGGCACCTCGACCAACCTGCTGGTGGACGGTGTGGCAAGGGCCTCGGGAATGGCACCCTTTGGCCTGCTGGAGATCATGCCGGTGGGTCTGGTGGTCGTGGCCTGGACGTTCACCTACCTCTATTTCATGGCCCCGCGCCTGCTGCCCGACCGGCAGAGCATGGCAACAATGCTGTCGGACCGCTCCAAGAAGAAGTTCTTTTCCGAGGCGATCATCCCCCCAGACAGCAACCTGATCGGGCGCGAGGTGACGGATGTGCAGCTTTTCAAACGCGACGGGGTGCGGCTGATCGACGTGGTGCGGGGCGACCAGTCGCTGCGGCGCAACCTCAAAGGTGTGACCCTGCAGGTGGGTGACCGCGTGGTGCTGCGCACCGAAATGACCGAGCTTTTGTCCCTGCAAACCAACAAGGAATTGCGGCGGGTCGATCAGCTGTCCGCTGTCGAGACCAAGACCGTCGAGGTGCTCATCACCCCCAACTGCAAGATGGTCGGGCGGCGCATGGGGAACATGCGGCTGCGGCGGCGCTATTCGGTCTATCCTCTGGCTGTGCATCGCCGCGACGCCAATATCAGCAACCAGATCGACGATATCGTGATCCGCGTGGGGGATACGCTGCTGCTGGAAGGCGCGCCTGAGGATATCCAACGGCTGGCCGAGGATATGAACCTTGGCGATGTGTCCGAGGCCTCGCAGCGCGCCTTCCGGCGCAACCGCGCGCCGGTGGCGATTGCGGTGCTCTTGGGCGTTGTAGTGCTGGCGGCACTGGACGTGGCACCGATCCTGCTTCTGGCGATGCTAGGCGTGACTTTGGTGCTGGTCACACGCTGCATCGACGCGGATGAGGCGTTCTCCTTTATCGACGGTCGATTGCTCGCACTGATCTTTGCCATGCTCGGCGTCGGTTCGGCCCTGCAATCCTCGGGTGCAGTGGCGCTGATCGCAGAGACGCTCTCTCCGGTGATGATGGTACTGCCGCCCTTCTTTGTGGTGCTGGCGGTTTACATGCTGTCGAGCCTGCTGACCGAGCTTGTCTCGAACAACGCGGTAGCCGTGGTGATGACCCCGATTGCCATCGGTCTTGCCAGCGCTTTGGGCGTGGACCCGCGCCCGCTGGTCGTGGCCGTGATGATTGCCGCGAGCGCCAGCTTTGCCACGCCGATCGGCTATCAGACCAATACGCTGGTCTATGGACCGGGGGGCTACAAGTTTACCGACTTCCTGAAATTCGGCATTCCGCTGAACCTCTCGCTCGGCCCGATTGTATCTTTCGTGATCCCCTTTATCTGGCCGCTTTAGGCGGGGTTGCGGGGGCACCGCCCGATACCATATAGAGGCGCAAATTTCCGCGCGAATGATGAGGTTTCACTATGGCTGGCCACTCCAAATGGGCAAACATCCAGCACCGTAAGGGACGGCAGGACAAACTGCGCTCGAAGCTGTTCTCCAAGCTGTCGAAAGAGATCACGGTCGCCGCCAAGATGGGCGACCCCGATCCCGACAAGAACCCGCGCCTGCGTCTGGCGGTCAAGGAAGCCAACGCGAACTCCATGCCCAAGGACGTGATCGAACGCGCGATCAAGAAATCCCAAGGTGGCGATGCGGATACCTATGAGGAAATCCGCTATGAGGGCTACGGGCCCGGTGGTGTGGCCGTGATCGTCGAAGCGATGACCGACAACCGCAACCGGACAGCCTCGACCGTGCGCTCGACCTTTTCCAAGAACGGCGGAAACCTTGGCGAAACCGGTTCGGTAGGCTTCATGTTCGACCGCAAGGGCGAGGTGGTCTACCCCGCATCCGTGG
>CAXQAV010000316.1:0-10547 GCA_964221795.1 Luminiphilus sp.
AGAGAAGCGAGGGCCCGCGAAAGACCTGAAGTCCCGCCGCAATTGACTGCTCGAAGGCGCTTGACCAAGGGACGCCGAATAGAGAAGGACCCATTGATTTCTGTTCCGCTGCGTGATTCACCGCGCCCAAACGAGCGGTGAACATGTCTGATCTTTTTTGGCTGACGGATGCACAGATGGCGCGTCTTGAGCCGTATTTCCCCAAGTCTCACGGCAAGCCTCGCGTCGATGATCGGCGTGTCTTGAGCGGGATTATCTTTATCAATCGTAATGGCTTGCGCTGGCGCGATGCGCCCAGGGAGTACGGTCCGCACAAGACCTTGTACAACCGTTGGAAGCGGTGGAGCGATAGAGGTATCTTTGCCCGGATGATGGCCAGACTGGCCGCCGAGCATGGCGAGGAGAAGACCGTGATGATCGACGCAACCTATCTCAAGGCTCACCGCACAGCGACCAGCATGGCCGCGAAAAAGGGGGGCTGGCCGCCTGATTGGTCGCACCAGGGGCGGCATGAACTCCCATCTGCGACAGCCAGGGCCGACCGCTCAACCTGTTCGTCACCGCCGGGCAAGTCAGCGATTACATAGGAGCACGGGCATTGCTGAGCAGCCTGCCCAAGGTGGATTGGCTCCTTGGCGATAGAGGCTACGACGCCGACTGGTTCAGAGAAGCATTGAAAGACAAAGGGACACGCGCATGCATCCTTGGTCGAAAGAAGCGCAAGACGCAGGTCAGATACGATAAACGCCGCTACAAACGCCGCAACCGCCCCTCTCGTGACATTGCTTCGCAATGCACTGTCGGGCAGTGATGCGAGATCATGTTCGGCAGGCTGAAAGACTGGCGGCGCGTCGCAACACGTTACGACCGATGCCCAAAGGTGTTCTTCTCCGCCATCGCTCTGGCTGCAACGGTCATCTACTGGCTCTGAAATTCAATGAGATGTCGTAACGGGGCCTGCGTCACGCACCGCCGTTGCCACTTGCCATATCAGCACAGCGCTGTCGTCATTCCCGTAATGAACCTAGATGGAGGATGACGGGATGAAGTTATTTGTTGGATCGGATGTATCGCTATCGAAGACCTCGGTCTGCGTGATTAGCGAGCACGGCAAGATCATCAAAGAGGCTGAGACTGAAAGCGAACCCGAGGTTCTGACGCGCTGGCTCGACGATCTGGACTGCAGCATCGCGGGCTGACCGAAGCTGGCCTTGATGCGGTTCTCATGGAAACGCGGCAGGTGAAAGGGGCGCTGAAAGCAATGCCGATCAAGACGGACCGTCGGGATGCCGAAGGGATTGCGCGCCTTCTCCACCTTGGCTGGTTCAGTCCGGTTCACTGTAAGTCGGTATCGGCTCAGGAAGTCCGCGCTGTGCTCGGCGCCCGGAAAGCCATTCAACAGGGCATGCTCGCATTGGAAATGTCGCTGCGTGGCCTGCTACGAAACTTCGGTCTAAAGGTCGGTGCGATCTCTCGCGGTAGATATGAGGCGCGCATTCGGCAATTGGCGGTTGGCAGTCCAATGTTGGAAACTGCGACAGCACCTATGCTGCGGGCCAGAGAATCTCTACGACAGGAACTGGCTGGTCTCGAAAAGCGCGTGCGCCAGTATGCCGTAGACGATGCAGTATGCCGTCGTCTCATGACAATGCCGGGGATCGGTACAGTCGTAGCGCTGACCTTCCGCGCAGCTGTCGATGATCCGGCCCGCTTTCGGTCTTCGAAGAGGGTTGGTCCTTGGGTTGGCTTGACGCCCTCACGCAACCAGTCCGGTGAACGGGATGTGTCAGGCGGCATCACCAAAGCCGGAGACGTCAATCTGAGGCGAGCATTATGCCAGGCAGCAACCGTCATGATGAACCGTGGCCGATCGACATGGCTGAGAACATGGGGAGCTCAGATCGCGCAGCGGCGCGGTCATAAAATCGCGATGGTCGCTCTCGCACGCCGCATCGCGGTCATTCTTTATCGTATTTGGGTAGATGGCACAACTTTCCAGTCAGCTGCGGCGCCGAACACTGTCTGACAGGATGATACCCCACCCGTTGCCTGCCTGATTGCAGGCTTTCGAGGTCCCGCAGGGACGTGGTTCCGATGATGCCGTGGTCTGGACTGTCGCTGACTTCCGTCAAGTACGCCTATGAGATGGGCACATCGGAATTACATCGAACCAGCATCATGTTGGCAGCCGCGGCGCTGACCGCGAACCGAAGCATGTACCCCAAGGATCTCAGCCGAAAGCCGCGACAGAAGCCAAGACGGGCACCAAGAATATCAAAGGAGCCGCTATGGCGGATCCATCGTCTTGCGCAAAACCAGTTTGACTGGGACGCCCCGTTACCGAAGTCCAGACCCTAGTTTTCATGGCTGCCGACGAACATCCGATCCTTGGCAGCAGTGATATGGTGGCGCATTGTAGCTTCGGCAACCTCTGGCTGCTGCAGACGGATCGCTTGCAGCACCGCGCGGTGTTCGGCCAGCACCAGTTCTTGGCGCGCGGGCTTGTCCAAGAGAGTCAGAGAGCGTGATAACTTCACCCCGAAAGCGATCTGGTCACCTAGCGATTCCAGTACTGAGGCGAAAAACGGGTTCTTGGTGGCGCGGGCGATCGCCAGATGCAGCATTTGGTCGGCTTCGACGCCCAGGCCGCTTTGCTCATAGGTTTCTTTCATTACCTGATAGGCGTGGTCCATGGCCGCCAGATCCTCGTCGTCGCGGCGGCGGGCAGCCCAAGCAGCTGCGGCGCCTTCAACATCAATGCGGAACTCGTAGCAGCGCTGTACGTCGGAGATCGATTCCAGCGGCGCAAACGTGATAAGCTGGCGGTCGGGCTGGCGCAGAACATAGCTGCCGGAGCCGCGACGCGACTGGATGATGCCGTCGTCGCGCAGGCGCGACAACGCAGCGCGCACAATGGGGCGGGAGACGCCAAAGGTCTGCGCGAGCACCTCCTCGGCGGGGAGGCGGCTGTGGACCGGGTATTCCTCGCTGAGGATTTTTGCCATGAGCTGATCGTAAACCTGATCTGCGAGCGAAGGGCGTCGTGTCTCTGCCAACGTGGTCTCCATTGTCTGGGTTCAGGCCGGGGTGTCATGTCCTTTATAGGCTTAAACGCGGCCGTTGAAATGGCCCGACGGCGCATCTGCCGCCGGGACGGAGGTAATCTCCCACAACCACTTCAGGTGCGGACTACTTGGCGGTAGCCGCAGCGGCTTTCTCCGTCGGTCTGCGGATCACGAGGAAGTAGACGAAGACCAGCGTCAGCAGCACGAAGAACAGGCTGTCGAAGTTGGTGAGGAAGGTCGTCGGGTCGCCGTTTGAAAGCGCCAGCGACCGGCGCAGGACTTCCTCGAGATTGGGGCCGAGAATATAGCCAAGCAGCATGGTGATCACCGGAAAGCCGTTCCGGCGCAGGTAGAAGGCCAGCACCCCCATAGCCAGTGCCATGAACATCTGGAAAGTCGAATAGGTGGCCACGTAGCTGCCGACTACCGCCAACAGTGCGATCACGGCATAGAGCACGTCCTTGCGGAGGGCGACTATGCGAATGAAGTAGGGGCCGATCAGGTAGAGCGTCAGGGGGATCAGCACCACGGCACTGAACAGGAGGGCGGCCAGCATCGGCGCGATCAGGCTGGCCTGTCCGGCCATCAGCTGCGGTCCCGGCTGGATGCCGTTGATGACTAGCACGCCCAGCATGATTGCGGTAATCGGATCGCCGGGGATGCCGAAGGTCAGCATCGGCACCATGGCGCCGCCGCAGACGGCATTGTTGGCGCTTTCGGAGGCGACGATGCCTTTGGGGTTGCCCTTGCCGAAGGTCTCAGGATCGTCGGAGGTGCGCACCGCCTCGGTATAGGCAAGGAAAGAGCCCATCGAGCCGCCGGCGCCGGGTAGGGTGCCGACGAAATAACCGATCAGGCAGGACTTCAGATAGCAGCCCAGGCCAATCTTGCGGATGTCGGCCAGCGGCGGCAGGAAATCCCGGCGTTTGATCTTCACCGTGTCCGCGGCCGCGGTGAGCATGCTGGTGTCGCGCGAGGCGCTGGCCTGCATAAGCACTTCGGCGATGGCGAAGGTGCCGATGATCACCGGCATCAGGTCGATGCCCGCGGTCAGGTTGGCATTGCCGAAGGTGAAGCGGGTGACAGGCTCCATCGCGTCAAGGCCGACGGTGGCCAGCATCAGCCCTATGCATGCGGCCAGCCCGGCTTGGGCGATGCGGCCGCGTTGGGCGATCACCACAACGATGAGGGCAAAGGCAAGAAGGGCGAATTTACCGGTGGTCTTCACGAGCAGCGACAGCTCAGCCACGAAAGGCGCGACCGCGATCAGCAGGAGCGCGCCAACGGCGCCGCCAAACATTGAGCCCAGTGCCGCATGTCCGAGCGCCAGTGCGCCCTTGCCCTGCTGTTGCATAGGATAGCCATCCAGCGCTGTCATCATAGAGGACGGCGCGCCGGGGATGTTGATGGTCGTTGCTGTGATGCTGCCACCGCACATGCCAGCCATGTAGATGCTGGCGCAGGCCATCAGGGCAGTCTCGACGTTGAGCGTGTAGGTGAGCGGCAGCAGCAACGCCATTGCGAGCGTCGCTGTGAGGCCGGGAATGGCCGCGAAAATGGTGCCGATCACGAAGCCCAGCACCACAGAGGTGAGGTTCATGGGCTCCAGAAGCAGCGAGAAGCTGCTGAGAACAAGAACGATGAAATCCATGGTTTACCCCCAGAACGTCGGGAGGCGGACCCCGAACAGCTGTTGAAACATGACGTAGGCGATACCGGTGATCGCGGCGGAGAGGGCGGCCTTTTGAAGGAGTTTTTCGAAGGAGGAAAACAGCAAGATGATCGCCAGGACAAAAAGGCCGGAAGACAGGAAATAGCCAAGCGGCTTGAATGCCAGGATGTAGACGAAGACTGCCGCCGCGACGCCAAGGTGGGTCCAGTTGCGCGGTGTCTCTACCGCGGGGGTGGCGGGAGCGGGTTGGCCTGCGCGCAGCTGTTGCAGAATCAGAACGGCGGAAAACAGCACCGCGGCAGAACCGACCAAGATCGGGAAGAAGGATGGCGTCAGGCCGCTTTCGGATGTTGGCGCGCCCAAGCTGAGCGCGAATATCAGGTATCCCGCGGACACTGCAAGAGTAGTATAATAGAACAGCAGTTGCCTGTTTAAGAGCATCGTCTTCTCCCGGGCTGGATTCAGGATCGTGAGTGGTATGTAGGCCGAGGGGGCGGCGGTTCGTTCGGTCTGGTTTGCGGCAGTCGGGCAGGCGGCCGGGCCGACGACATGCGAGGCGGGTCTGGCATTATGCCCCCGGCGCCAGTCCGGGGGCATGGGGGAAGGAGTCGCGGTAGTGGCTTACAGGCCCAGCTCGTCCATCAGCGAGAAGGTTTTCTCCTGCAATCCGTCCTTCCATGCGCCGACTTCGTCAGAGCCGAGCCAGTCAGGGGTGACACCGACCTGTTGCAGCCAGCCCTGGAACTCTTCACTGTCGTATGCGGTCTTGAAGGCCGTTTCGAGCGTGCTCAGCGCCTCTGTCGGGGTGTCCTTGGGGGCGGCGAGGACGATGAAGCTGCCGGTCTGCAGGTCATATCCCTTAGAGGCGATGGTGGGCACGTCGGTGTAGGTCAGGTTCTGTACCGAGGTCAGTTCCACCACGCCTTTGGCATCGCCGGATTCGATGATGCCGCTGAAATCGCCCAAGCTGGATATCGCCGCATCCAGTTCGCCGGACAGCAGCGCTTCGGCTTCGGCAGCGGAAGAGCCTGCATAGGTGATCACGTTGAAATCGACGTCCAGCAGTTTTTCCAGCTGATTGGCCGACAGATAAGGGCCTGAGCCCTTGGGGGCGACGCCGAGACGGACCTTGCCGGGATTGGCCTTGGCGGTCTCCACCAGTTCTTCAAAACTGTCGATGCCGGAGTGTTTGGAGACTACGATGGCGTCGGCCTCGCTGGTGATGCGGGCGATCAGTTCCATGTTATCCAGGGAATAACCCGGAACCATCTGGCCGCGGGGCAGGGTGATGATGCTGTCGTAGGTCATCACGCCGACGGTGTGGCCGTCGGGACGGGCGTTGGTCATTTGCATCAGGCCGGTAGCGGTTACCGCGCCGGCGATGTTTTCCACATAGATGGATTTGGGCAGTTCCTGCTCGGCGATGTTGCTGATCTTACGTGAAATCGCATCAGCACCACCGCCGGCGGGCCAAGGTACGATCAGTCGGATGTCGCGAGTGGGAAAGTCCGCCGCTGTAGCTGCGGTACCGATGATGCAGGCGCCGAGCGCGAGGGTCAGCTTTATTTTCAAACCTTTAGATAACATGGACCTGTTCCTCCTTTACAGATTTTGTTGTCAGATACGTCTTGCAAGTTTCAGGACCGCGCGGCGCAATCCGTCAGGATGCAGTTCGCCGCGCGCGGGTAGTGATCTCGTCGTGCCTATTTGCGGAATATGCGCGTCTCGCTTGTGCCTAGCGATACAGGGTGGCCCCCGCGCCTTAGGGGACCTTCAGCATCCTCCCACATGCTGCTTGGTCCTAGTCTGCGCCGCATTTTGCGCGCGCTTCGCGTTTTAAAACATATTACTGATTCAGGTTTACAAATCAACACTAAAACTTACCAATTTGGCGGATTTGTGCCTAGTTTGCGTCTGTATCTGTTATTCAAGAATACAGATTTGGCATTCCTCCGCGACTCTTGGGGTGTTTTGTGCGATGTTGGCAAAAATATGTAATCCAGATCCCGCATGTTTGGTGTGGGGGAGGCCCGCCTAGGGGCGGGCCGAAGCAATTGGTTTCACCCACCCGTGAGATCGGCTGGGAGGAGCGCCTCCGGGAGGTTCTGGTAGCAGACCGGGCGTAGGAAGCGGCGGATCGACAGGGTTCCAACGGAGGTTGCGCCAAAGTTGGTGCTGGCGGGGTAGGGGCCGCCGTGGACCATGGCATCGCAGACTTCGACCCCGGTGGGAAACCCATTGGCTAGAACTCGGCCAGCCATTCGTTCAAGCGTTGGTAAAAGCTCTTGTGCAAGGGGCAAATCGTTGTCGTCCATCTGTAGTGTGGCGGTAAGCTGCCCCTTGAAGCTGCGAGCGAGGGCGGGCAGCTGATCCGGGGACGCGGCGCGGATCACCAGCCCCAGCGGGCCAAAGACTTCTTCGGCCAGATCTTCATTTGCCAGCCAGCTTTCGGCGGAGACCTCGAGCAGCTGCGGCGTGGCAGCGCGGCCGTCGCAGGGAGCTGGCAGCAGGGTTTTTACACCCGCTCCATCCGCCATCCGCTGCGCTCCGCTGCGGTAGGCCTCTGCAATTCCATCGGTTAGCATGATTTGCGGGCCTGTAGCGGCGAGCGCGTCGGCGGTTGACTGCACAAAGGTGTCGGCATCCGGTCCATCAGCAACGATTGCAATGCCGGGATTGGTGCAGAATTGGCCTGCACCCATCGTTAGGCTGGCGGCCCAGCCCGAGCCCAACTCTTCGGCGCGCGCTGCCGCGGCACCGGGCAGAACAAACATCGGATTGACGCTGCCCAGCTCACCAAAGAAGGGAATGGGCTCGGGGCGGGCGGCGCAGAGATCAAATAGTGCGCGGCCGCCGCCAAGGCTGCCTGTGAAGCCTACCGCCTTTATCCGCGGGTCCGTCACCAGTGCGGCGCCGACGGCTCGGTTCCCGCCTTGCACTAGGCTGAAAATACCCGGGTTCATGTCCAGCTTTTTCAATGCCGCGACGATGGCATCGCCGACGATCTCACTGGTTCCGGGATGGGCGCCGTGGCCCTTGACAACCACTGGGCATCCTGCAGCCAGCGCCGCGGCGGTGTCACCGCCCGCGGTGGAAAACGCCAGCGGAAAGTTCGACGCGCCGAACACGGCAACAGGGCCGATCGGGCGCTGCACCATACGCAAATCCGGGCGCGGCTGCGGCTGGCGGTCGGGCAGCGCCGCGTCATGGCGGCGGTCCAGATAGGCACCGTCCAGGATGTGCTGGGCAAACAATCGCAGTTGGCCGGTGGTGCGGCCGCGCTCGCCTTCTAGCCGCGCCTCCGGCAGGCCGGTTTCCTGACAGCCAATTTCGGTGATCGCTGCGCCGTGGGCCTCAATCTCATCGGCGATCGAGTTCAGGAGCAGGGCGCGCTGCTGGCGGCTGCTGTCGGCAAAGCTGTCGAAAGCGGCCTCGGCGGCAGCGCAGGCTTCGGCCACGAGGCCGGGCGTGCCGGTGGCATAATCGTGGGCTGGGCCGAATGCGGGCGCTGATGTGAAGCTTTGCGGCGCGTCGATACGTTGACCTGCGATCAGGTGTTTCCCATGCGGTTTCCAGGTCATTTTAACGTCCATTCCGTTCACGCCAGGTGTCAAATTTCACAAGGTTTTCCTCGTCCGTAGCGGGGTAGAGGCCGATAATTCCCGCGCCTGCTTGAACCTGCTCCAAAACGAAGTCCTCATAGGCTTCCATCTGGGTGCATTCTTCAGCGATTTCTTCGGTGAGGTGAGCGGGGATCACCATGACGCCGTCACCATCCCCCAGCATAACGTCGCCGGGAAACACCGGCGCGTCGCCGCAGGAAATCGGAACATTGATGTCGATTGCCTCGTGCAGCGTTAAATTGGTTGGAGCGGAGGGGCAGGTAAAATAGGCTGGCATGTCTAACGCGCCGATACTCTCGGCGTCGCGCACGCCACCGTCAGAAACCACGCCGGCAACGCCGCGTTGCGCCAGCCGGGTAACCAGGATCGAGCCTGCTGTTGCGGCCCGGCTGTCCTTTCGCGCATCCATAACCAAAACGTGGCCCTCCGGACAGGTTTCCACCGCGACGCGCTGCTTGTGGTCGCGGCTGCGGAAGACGGTCAGAGGGTTGCGGTCCTCGCGTGCGGGGATGTAGCGAAGGGTGAAGGCTTGGCCTACCATCCGCACTGGCTTACGCTCTACCGGCAGGACACCCTGCACGAACTGGTTGCGCAGGCCGCGCTTGTAAAGGGCGGTGGCAACCGAGGCGGTCGAGACCTTCTTGAGCTTGTCTCGGGTTTCGGTTCGCAGGATGTATTCCTTCATTTCAGGTTCCTATCGTAAGGCATTTTTCGGTTCGGGCGGTGGTGTGTTGCGATGTCAAGCGCACGCGTTGAAGTTAAAGTTGCGCCCGACTTGTAACAATTAGTACGGGATGTCTGGTTGAGCTGTCAATATTAGTAATCTTGGCGGCGGGATAGATAGGGCTGTCCGCCTAATCTCCTTCCTGAGGTGGCCTCTAATCGTATTTAGGAAAGCAGTGGACCAGCATATCTGTTGAGCGAGAACCGCGGATCCACGGAATTTGTCAGACCCGGCTGCGCTTTGGCTATCGGCGTGTGCATTGGCGCTGCGCCGTGAAGGGGGCGAGGCCAAAAAGACTTGCCACACTTACAAGTGGACGGGCATTCAACTGCGAAACAAGTCGCCCAAGCGGCGGGTATCGGCTAAGCTGCCTGAGGCCGGACCGGGGCGTTAGGGGCCAATTATGTTCGGGCATTTACAACCTAGTCAGCGAGGTGTCGAGAACGCAGGCTAGGCGTTGCAAACTGAAGTTGCGGACGCCGGACGGAAGGCGGTAGCGGCGGACGCCCCAGATAGCTTCCGCCAGGAGGTCCTGAGGCCATTGCCGATTAAGTCACAGTGGGACTTCCATCGACGCCCGCGTTCCGATGCCGCATTTGCAGCGGCAATAAATACGCCCCGTCAGCTCGTCTTCACGGTAGGTCCGGCCGAGGTTTTTCCCGTTTATTTGCTGGCCCATACGGCCGAGCAAGAGTTGTAGCTGAAGATAATCAAAGCGCCGCCTTACACTGGGCAGTGCTAGAGGCCATTTTCCCGCTCCGAGTCAGAAGACCGGTCGACGGTTGCAGATAAATACGCGCATTGAACCCAGCCAGGACGCAAGCTCGGTGGTAATTGTTCTTCCCTAACTTGGTCCAGTCCGCGGCTCTTTTCCGCGTATCGGGTCTGGCAGGTTCTTTTCCCGCATCTCATAGAAAGTGGTCACATGAAGCGCGTGTGTCGCAAGCATCTTCTCGATCTTGGTATTCTCAGCTTCCAGTGCCTGTAACTGCTTAGCCACAAGAACTTTCAGGGTCACATACTTGGAACATCATTTTTGGAACGACCGATCGCTCACGCGGTGCTTCAGGCAGAGTATTTAGCTCGGGTACCAGCCTGGTGTTCTTTCAGGACGCCGAAGATCTGTTCTTCGCTAGAGCAGCGTTTCGACACCTCCTGCGTTCTGTGAGGGAGAGACAGAGAATTTCAATTCTCAGACTTTCAGGAGGGTGGATCAAAATTGCTCAAAGATTGAGCAATCCGGGAGCGGTAGCCGCCTGACAGCCTGATCGCGCCCCAAAAATTTGACACCTGTATTCCTGCGGCGAGAACATCGGAGCTAGTCAAAAATCTAGGACCGGAAGAACAGGAGCATTGAGCGCAAGTGACCCATGCAAACACCGCATTTGACGCGCGATTGGCGGCGCTTCTGAGGCAGATCTACCCGAATTATGACATCGCGCAGCTCGCGACCCGGGTTGAGG
>CAXQAV010000317.1:0-13604 GCA_964221795.1 Luminiphilus sp.
GGCGCCGACGAGGTCGGGATACTCCGCGCGATGCGGCGCTCGATTCGTCTGCAGGATTGACAGACTCGGTCCCCCTCTCGCAGGCTTGGCGGTAACCAAAAAGGGGAACGCCATGGCCACGCTCAAACATCGCCTCAACCACACCTCCGACCGTGTGACCTTCCATGTGGTGACCATCCCCTCCGCGACCGTGACGCAGGCACTTGCCGCCGCCGGAGCGGATTCCGTGATGATCGATATGGAACATGGCGCGGTCGATTACGCCACCGCCCATGCGATGATCGCTGCCTGTCAGGGGACAAAATGCGCGCCCATCGTGCGCGTTGCCGAGAATGATCCGGTGCAGGTCAAACGCGTGCTCGACCTCGGGGCGCAGGGCATCTGCTTTCCGCTGATCCGCACGGCCGATGATGCGCAGCGCGCGGTCTCGTCCCTGCGGTATCCGCCGCATGGCACCCGTGGCTTTGGGCCGTTCATCGCGCATTCCGGTGCGGGTGTTCCACTGCTTGACTACAAGGATGCGGTTGATGGCACGCTGGCCTGCGTCCTTCTGATCGAAACAGCCGAGGCCGTCGAAAATATCGACGAGATTGTCGCGGTTGAGGGCATCGACCTGATCATCCCCGCGCAGTTCGATCTGTCGACTGCACTCGGGATCTCGGGTCAGTTCGACCACCCCGATTTTCAGGCCGCCGTCCGCAAGGTCGAGAATGCCGCCAAACGCAAAGGTATCCCGCTGGGTGGCGTCGCCCTGTCGCCGGAACAGGCTAAAGGGCATCTGTCGCGGGGGTATCGGCTGATCGGTGGCTTTGACCTGCTGTGGCTGAAGGCGAAAACCGCAGAAACGCAAAGCTGGCTGGCGCAGTAGCGTCATGGCTCTATGATCGCGCTTCCAACCGGCGCCACAAGGCGGTAAACCTGCGCCTATGACGCTGAACCTGCCCAATATCCTCACGATCCTGCGGCTTGCCGCGGCCCCCGGTGTGGTCGTGATGTTTCTCTATTTTGCGCGGCCCTGGGCCGATTGGTTCGCCTTGGTGCTTTTCGTGGCCGCAGCGCTCACCGATTTCCTTGACGGCTACCTCGCGCGGGCATGGAAGCAGGAAAGCAAGCTGGGCGCGATGCTGGACCCGATTGCCGACAAGGCGATGGTCATCATCGCGCTGGTCGTCATCACCGGCTTTTCCGGCATGAACCCGTGGATCCTGCGGCCCGCCACACTCATCATCTTCCGCGAGGTCTTTGTCTCGGGCCTGCGCGAATTCCTCGGCGATACCGCAGGGACGCTCAAGGTCACCAATCTGGCCAAATGGAAGACCACCGTGCAGATGGTCGCCATCGCGATGCTCTTTGCGACAGGCGCGTTCGAGCACTACTTCGGGATGCAGTCGCTCGCCATGACGCAGGAAATGGTGACCGATGCGATCGAGGGCACCGGGCCTGATCACCTCGGCCTGCGGTGGAAATATTACGGCATGCTGATCAGTTGGTGGGGCGGGATCACGACCCTCTGGATCGCGGCGGTGCTGACGCTCCTGACTGGCTGGGACTATTTCCGCAAGGCGCTGCCCTATCTGAGGGAAACGCAGCCATGAACGTCGTCTACTTCGCATGGGTGCGGGAACGGATCGGGCTGCCGCAGGAAACCGTCGAAACCAGCGCCGCCACCGTCAAAGACCTCGTGGAAGAACTGACCGCGCGCGAAGAGCGCTCTGCCGCCGCCTTCGCCGATACCTCGGCCCTGCGCGTGGCACTGGATCAGGAGCTCTCCGACTTTGATGCACCGCTCGCGGGCGTGAAAGAGGTGGCGTTCTTCCCACCGATGACGGGCGGATGACGACCGTCAGGGTGCAGTCCGAGGCGTTCGACGCAGGCGCCGAACTCAACGCCTTTTCCGCAGGACATATCGGCGTCGGCGCGGTTGTCAGCTTTACCGGCATCGTGCGGGACGTGGGCGGTTCCTTGCAGGAGATGATTATCGAGCACTACCCCGGCATGACCGAGAAAGCGATCGGGAAGATCGTGGACGAAGCAGTCGCGCGCTGGTCGCTCACCGACGCACTGGTCATCCACCGCTACGGGGCGCTCAAAACGGGCGAGCAGATCATGATGGTGGCGACAGCAAGCGCGCATCGGGCAGCGGCATTCGAGGCCGCCGATTTCCTGATGGACTACCTCAAGTCACGGGCACCTTTCTGGAAGAAAGAGGTGACGGAGGAAGGGGCGGCATGGGTGGCCGCAAAGGATGAGGACGAGGACGCGTTGGGACGGTGGTAAGGGGCGAGAAGCGTAGCGAAGGGCCGCATTGAACCCGGAGCCAACACGCAACAGACTGGGACGGCGGAACCTGCAGGTTACCCTGGGATACATATTTCGTTTATCGTTCGGCTTTGATTCAGGGTATCCTTTCCGTACGCCCCGCTGCGCTTTCGATTGCCCGGCTTGGGGCGCGGTGTTGTGCCAATTTCGGTTTTCATCTGACACCAAACGGGGAGCGAATTCCATGCCGATCAACCGTTTCGTAGACACGGAAAACGGCAGCGTCCTGGCCGACGCTGCTCAGAACTGTCGCATGGTCTTCTTCACAGGGCTGCTGGCGGCAGGAAAGTCATTCCTCATGCGCGAGCAGATATCAATGGCGGTTGCAGCAGGGCGCCGCGTTCAGATCATCCGCTGGGATGCTGGGGTCGCTTCCTTCCAAAACGACAGTATTTTGGCAAGATACCCCGATGTGGAGGGTGGAAGTCACCCCGTCATCCGAAAAGCAGCTGGGCTCTGGGCGCGGACGGCTGTGGCTCGATGGCTGTCCGAACTTCGAGATCCGAAGGAGATGTTGATTGGTGAAGCTCCCATCATCGGGAACAGGAATTCCGAGTTTGTTCAGGTTCTGCCGGACGTGGCCGAACCCGCACTGGCATCCAGAACCACTGCATTCTTTTATCCGGTCCCGACAGGAGACCTGCGCGAAAAACTGGAAGCGATCCGAAAGGCGACCTTTGCAAACCCGCAACATCCCGATGAAGCCAAGGATGCCCCTCCAGAAATCATGAATCTGGCTTGGCGTCTGACATGCGCAAAAGCCATCGAGCTTGGTTTGTTCAATGCGGGGGACATCAGGGATCAATCCATTTATGACGAAACTACCTACCGGCGGTTCTTCGACCATCTATTGCGGCACCGGAATGCCCGCGCAATCGACATTGACGTACTCTATACCGTCAGCGGGTCGTCGCATGATCTTGATGGCAGCATCTCGGAACTCATAGCAACCCAAAGCGAAATTGAAAATGCGATCGCCAGCGTTGAGCTTGCAATGACGCCCGAGAAAGTGGCCCGAGAAGTCGAAAACTGGTATCGCGTGTAGCATCTCGGCAAGGGCCGCAGTGTCCATTAACCCCTCATCAATCCTTTCCACCGTTCGCCCCATTAACCCCCAACTCCGGATGGCACCTGTCTGTACGAGAGCCATACGCCTGCCATACGCAAACCATACGCTGTCCAGACGTCCCGAACCCCAATAAACCTTTGGTTTCGGGAATGAGTCGCGCGGAAGAGATTGCGCGCCCTTCATCCCCCACCGAACGTTGCGCGGGCTACCCCAAGACCTCGCCCGGATCCTGCGCCATCCCCGCGCAAACCTCGTGCCTTGGGCACCCCGTCAGGTGGTTGTTGATCAGCCCCGTCGCCTCCATGAAGGCATAGACAATCGTCGGCCCGCAAAACCGGAAGCCCGCCTTTTTCAGATCCTTCGAGATCTGCGCCGAGAGCTTGCTTTCGGTCGGCATCTCCGCCCGATCCGCGAGCGTCGTGCGCAGGGGTTGCCCGTCCACATAGTTCCACAGGAAGCGGTCAAACCCCGCGCGCGCTTCGATTTCCAGATAGGCGCGGGCATTGCCGATGGTCGCTTCGATTTTACCGCGGTGGCGGATAATGCCGGCGTCCCCCAGTAGACGGGTCACGTCAGCCTCGCCCCATTCCGCCGCAATCACCTCGGGGTCAAACCCTTGAAAAGCAGCGCGAAAATTCTCGCGCTTTTTCAAGATGGTGATCCAGCTCAGACCCGCCTGAAACCCGTCGAGGATCAGTTTTTCCCAAAGCGCGCGGCTGTCGTATTCGGGCACGCCCCATTCGGTGTCGTGGTACTCAATGTAGATCTGCTCGGGCCCCGCCCAAGGGCATCTTTTCACGGTGTCCATGCTGTCCTTAACCACCTGTTAGGTGCCCTTGGGGCATTTTCTGCTGGCAGAGTATCAGGGGTCGGCATGGAAAACACCACGCTGCGGAAATACGACATGGAAGAACGCGCGCTGGGCGATCCGCTCTCCTATGCGATGGCGAGCCACGACGGCAATCTGCTGCGGCTGGTCGGCGATGCGCTGGATGAAGGGCGGGCGCAACTTGCTTTCCTGCCGATTGTCTCGGCGCATGCACAAGGCAGCGTGGTTTTCCACGAAGGGCTGCTGCGGCTCAGCGATGACCGCGGGCGGGTGATCCCGGCAGGGCTGTTCATGCCGCAGGTCGAGGAAACGGCACTCGGGCGGCGGCTGGATTGCGCGGCGCTGCGGCTGGCCTTGCGGAAACTCGCAATCAGGGCAGACCTGCGGCTTTCAATCAATGTCTCGGCACGGTCGATCGGGGATGGCGAATGGTGGCGGACGCTTGACCGCGGGCTGGCAGGGCGGGGCGATATCGGACCACGGCTAATCCTCGAAATCAGCGAGAACTCGGCCATGCTGCTGGCCGAGAATGTGATCCGTTTCATGCACGAAATGCAGCCCATGGGCGTCTGTTTTGCGCTTGACGGGTTCGGTGCGGGTTTTACGGCCTTCCGGCACCTCAAGGATTTTTTCTTTGATATGGCGAAGATCGATAAGAGCTTTGTGCACGGAATTGACACAGATAGCGATAACCAGGTGCTCGCGGAGGCGCTGATCACAGTGGCCCGTCAGTTCGAGATGTTTGCCATCGCCGACGGTGTGGAAACCCTTGGCGAAGCACGGTTTTTGCAGGGTATCGGTGCCGACTGTCTGCAGGGCTACCTCTATGGTTTGCCGGCATTTGATCTCGGCTGACTTGCGCCGAGCGCATAGGGGAAATGATTTGCCCCTGTTCCGCGGACGACGTATGACGCTGCGAAAGCGGCAGTCTGGGCTGGTTTGCACCTGGTACGTGTAAATGGCACCGTCCTGTCGGGAACAAACCTGAAGGGGACTATCACATGACCAACGTCGTCATCGCATCCGCCGCCCGCACAGCCGTGGGCAGTTTTGGCGGATCTTTCGCTAACACACCCGCCCATGATCTTGGCGCCGCCGTGCTTGAGGCTGTTGTCGCCCGCGCCGGCATCGACAAATCTGAAGTTAGCGAAACCATTCTCGGCCAGGTGCTGACCGCTGCACAGGGCCAGAACCCTGCACGTCAGGCACACATCAATGCCGGTCTTCCAAAAGAATCCGCTGCCTGGAGCATCAACCAGGTTTGCGGTTCGGGTCTGCGCGCGGTCGCACTTGGCGCACAGCACATCATGCTGGGCGACGCCTCGATCGTTGCTGCTGGCGGTCAGGAAAACATGACACTCTCGCCCCACGCCGCCCACCTGCGCGCCGGTCACAAGATGGGCGACATGAAGTACATCGACACGATGATCCGCGACGGTCTCTGGGATGCCTTCAACGGCTATCACATGGGCCAGACCGCCGAGAACGTGGCCGAGCAGTGGCAGATCAGCCGCGACATGCAGGACGAGTTTGCCGTTGCCTCGCAGAACAAGGCCGAAGCCGCGCAGAAGGCCGGCAAGTTCGCTGACGAAATCACCCCGTTCACTGTCAAGACCCGCAAGGGTGACATCATCGTCGACGGCGACGAATACATCCGTCACGGTGCGACCATCGAGGCCATGCAGAAATTGCGCCCCGCCTTCACCAAGGACGGTTCGGTGACAGCTGCCAACGCATCGGGCCTGAACGACGGTGCTGCGGCAACCCTGCTGATGTCGGCAGACGAGGCCGAAAAGCGCGGGATCGAGCCTCTGGCCCGCATCGCGTCTTACGCTACTGCTGGTCTTGATCCGTCGATCATGGGGGTCGGTCCGATCTATGCATCGCGCAAGGCGCTGGAAAAAGCAGGTTGGTCCGTTGACGACCTCGACCTCGTTGAAGCCAACGAAGCCTTTGCTGCACAGGCCTGTGCCGTGAACAAGGACATGGGTTGGGACCCGTCCATCGTAAACGTCAACGGCGGTGCAATCGCGATCGGTCACCCTATCGGTGCCTCCGGCTGCCGCGTGCTGAACACGCTGCTCTTCGAAATGAAGCGCCGTGGTGCCAAGAAAGGCCTCGCCACGCTGTGTATCGGCGGCGGCATGGGTGTTGCGCTCTGCGTTGAACGCCCCTGATCCAAATCAAGGCGGCGTGGGGATGCGCCGCCTATTCACCTCATCACTGAATTCTTAGGAGATTATGAATATGGGACGTGTTGCACTCGTCACCGGTGGTTCGCGCGGTATCGGCGCAGCCATTTCGACAGCCCTCAAGGACGCCGGTTACACCGTTGCGGCCACCTACGCGGGGAATGATGAAAAGGCTGCTGCCTTCACCGCCGAAACCGGCATCAAAACCTACAAGTGGGACGTGGGCAACTACGAAGCCTGCGCCGAAGGGATCGCAAAGGTCGAAGCCGAAGTCGGCCCGATCGAAGTTCTGGTGAACAACGCCGGTATCACCCGCGACGCACCATTCCACAAAATGTCGCCACAGCAGTGGAAAGAGGTCATCGACACCAACCTCTCCGGTGTTTTCAACATGACCCACCCAGTCTGGCCAGGTATGCGTGAGCGCAAGTTCGGCCGCATCATTACCATCAGCTCGATCAACGGTCAGAAAGGCCAGTTCGCGCAGGCCAACTATGCCGCTGCTAAGGCTGGTGACATCGGCTTTACCAAGGCGCTGGCACAGGAAGGCGCGCGCGCCGGTATCACCGTGAACGTAGTCGCCCCCGGCTACATCAACACCGAGATGATGAGCACGATCCCCGAGAAAGTGATGAACGAAGTCATCCTGCCACAGATCCCTGTTGGCCGTCTGGGTGAGGCTTCGGAAATTGCCCGCGCTGTTGTCTTCCTCGCCTCTGACGAAGCCGGCTTCATCACCGGTTCGACACTCTCGGCCAACGGTGGCCAGTATATGTCCTGAGCCGCAGGGCTTGCCGCAATAAGAAAGGGCCGCGCCGTTCTGGCGTGGCCCTTTTCATTTCTGCGCGTGGTCCGCGGTTTAGACGTGGCGGAACATCATCCAGCGGAATGCCTTGCGAACAGCTTCTGCGCGTTCCTTGTGAGCGCGGTTGATGCCTTCACGGATGCGGGGGCTTGTTGTTGTCTCGTACATGGTTCTGATCCTTTGTTTGTCGCGATGTGCGTCTGTGTCTTTCTGATCCCTATATGAGCGTTTCCACTGCTCGCGACAAACGAGACTTTCTATTGGTTCAGTTAAGCTTTACTAAACTGAAGCATGTCAGATCGCTTGCCACCCCTCACGGCCCTGCGTGCTTTTGAAGCCGCAGCGCGCCATATGTCCTTTTCCAAGGCCGCTGCGGAATTAAATGTCACCCCAGCCGCATTATCATATCAAATCAAAGCATTAGAGGCAGATTTGGGCATGCCGGTCTTCCGACGCCTCAACCGCGCGGTAGAGTTGACCGAGGCGGGACGCAGCCTTGCACCAGGCGCAAAGGACGCCTTCGCCACTCTGCAGGCTGCATGGCGCACTACAAAAAGATTAAACGACAATGGTGTGCTGACAGTCACCGCAGGCCCCGCCTTCACCTCCAAGTGGCTCGCTCCGCGGATGTACGAATTCGCGCAGGCCCACCCTGAAATCGAGCTACGGTTTCTGGCCACCCTGCGCATCATCGACTTTGACCGCGACGAGGTGGATGTCGCGATCCGCTTTGGGGTGGATCACGACAAGGGCCTCTATGCGCGCCCACTGATCGAAGAATGGATGACGCCGATGATGTCGCCAGCGATGGCCGAGAAATATGACTCGCCCGAGAAACTGGCCGGCGCCACCCTGATCCACGACGACTCGATCAGTTCGTTCAAAGTGCCGATGGGATGGGGCGCTTGGGCCAAGGCCGCCGGGGTGACCCTGGATGACACTCACGGCCCCCGCTTTTCACAGGCTGATCATGCGCTGGATGCGGCCATCGCCGGGGCGGGGGTTGTTCTGGGGCGGGTTTCGCTGGCCACACGTGCGCTTGATGCGGGGCGTCTGGTGGCTCCGTTCAAGGTCGGCCTTATCTCCGAGGCGCAGTTTCGATTTATTTGTCCGCCGGGCAATGAAAAGCGCCCGCATATCGCAGCATTTGAGGCGTGGGTGATGAGTGAAATAAGGGCGTCGCGCAAGTTCGCGGACGGGCGTCACTTGATTCGGGCAAGTGATCTGCTTTGACAGCGCCCCTGTGACTGCGCTGTCAAAGCGACCTTGGGGATCAGTGCGCGCTTAGGCGCGTGATCTCTTCCTTCAACATTAGCTTTTGTTTCTTGAGTTTAGCGAGTTCCAGGTCGTCTGCGCCGGGACTGCGTTGCAAAACTTCGACATGCTCAGAGAGGTGTTGATGTTTCTTCTTCAGTTCCTGCAAGTGCGAACTCAAGCTCATAGTAAGACTCCTCTTTTTGCTAATGATACAACTGCAGCACATTCCGACTGACCTGTCACGCCGCATAGCAGCAACGTGATCGTGACAGCGAGATCTTACCGGTCGGTTAACCCCAGATGGGCAACGCTGCCCCATTTCTGAGCACATCGCTGATGTCTCGTGTATAACTCTCGCGGTCGCCGTCATGGGCAGGGCCGTCGTGCATGATCAATGGTGCTGTCATCCGAAAAGGCGCCCGCCCGTCCTGCCGTGCCTTCAGGAGGAACAACTCCGGGGCCTTGCCCTGCCGACCTGCAATCGGGCAGATGGCAACCGAGCCGAGCCGACCTTCGATCCCGTCCAACACCTCGGGCAGCCGTTCCATGCGCTGGATCAGCACCAGATGTCCCTTGGCTGCAATCCGTCTGATCCCCACATCCAGCCAGAGCGTGAGCGGCGTATCGCCCCCAAGTGCCCGATCTCGTCCAGCATCCGTGGCGGCTGTCCCGCTTTGGCGATCAAAATAGGGGGGATTCATAATGACAAAGGAAAACTGCCTTTGCCGCAGGTCATTGGGCAGGGCGGCAAGGTCTGCCGTGACAACCGACATGTCCGCGCCGTTCTCTGCCGCGTTGCGCCGTGCGAGGTCGGCATAGTCAGACTGTAATTCAACACCGGTGATACTGACCCCGTCCACCCGTGCCGACAGACAAAGCGAGGCTGTACCAACGCCGCAGCCCAGTTCCAGCACGGTATCGCCCGCCTTCGCGGGCGTGGCCGCCGCCAAGAGTACCGGATCAACCCCCGCTCGATAGCCCTTCCGCGGCTGCCACACATGCAGCTTGCCGCCCAGAAAGGCATCATGTGTGAGGGTCTCAGTCACGGCCCAGATCAATCTCGGCGTCGCGCATTACGGCTTCGGCCATGAACAGATCACGGTCCATCACCATCAATCGGCGCGGCATTATGCCAATGCTGCCTTCGAGGACGCTCATATTTACGTCGAATGTGAACCAGTCTATACCCTCGCTGTCCAAGAGGGCGGTTGCAAAGGCGATGACGGTCGGGTCGTTGGTACGCAAAAGCTCTTTCATGAAAACAGACCTAAGACGCGGCCGCGGCCTTGTCTATTCAGATGACGGAAACTTGCATGAGCCTCGAAGCTGCAGCCACCAAACCGCACGAACAACTCGCCGCGGCGCTGGCCGATGATCTGACTGCTGTGAATGCACTGATCCGCGAGCGCATGGCGTCCGAGCATGCTCCCCGCATCCCCGAGGTTACGGCCCATGTTGTCGAGGCCGGTGGCAAGCGACTGCGCCCCATGCTGACCCTCGCAGCGGCGCGGATGTGTGGCTATGACGGCCCATACCATGTGCATCTGGCTGCAACGGTGGAGTTCATCCACACCGCCACCCTGCTGCATGACGATGTGGTTGACGAAAGCAAACAACGGCGCGGGCGGCCGACGGCAAACCTGCTCTGGGACAATACCTCGAGCGTGCTGGTCGGTGATTACCTCTTTGCGCGGTCTTTCCAGTTGATGGTCGAAACCGGCTCGCTGCGCGTTCTCGATATCCTTGCCAATGCCGCCGCGACAATCGCTGAGGGCGAGGTCCTACAGTTGACCGCCGCCAGCGATCTGGCGACCACCGAAGAGACCTATATCAAGGTCGTGCGCGGCAAGACCGCCGCACTCTTTTCCGCCGCGATGGAGGTGGGCGGCGAGATTGCAGGGCAGGACGCGGGCACGAAACAAGCGCTCTTTGACTACGGCGATGCGCTGGGCATTTCCTTCCAGATCGTCGATGACCTGCTCGACTACGGCGGAACCAAGGCAATCGGCAAGAACGTGGGCGACGACTTCCGCGAGCGCAAGCTGACGATGCCGGTTATCCGTGCGGTGGCCAAGGCCGATGCCGAAGAACGCGACTTTTGGGAGCGCACCATCCAGAAGGGCCGTCAGGAAGAAGGCGATCTGGAGCACGCGATGTCCTTGCTCGCCAAACACGGGACAATGGAGAGCACGCGGGTCGATGCGCTCGCATGGGCAGACAAGGCCAAGGCCGCTTTGGACAAGGTCCCTGACCATCCGCTGAAACAGATGCTGGTCGATCTGGCCGATTACGTGGTCGCCCGGATCACCTAACAAAAAGAGCCGCCCGTGGGCGGCTCTCTTGTTTTTGTCTGGCCTGTAATCACTCGCTGATCAGGTTCGCCTCGACCGCCGCCTGTGCTGCGGCTACCAGAGCGGCACCGTCATAGCCCTTGGCATCCATCTCGGCGATCCAGTCTGCGGTCACCTGTTCACCCAAGGCCACGATCCGTGCGGTTTCCTCTGCAGAGAGTTCGGCAATCTCATTGCCATCAGCCGCCATTACATCGCGCCCCACCACATCGCCGGTGTCATGCGCGCGGCCCGCCCACTGGCTTGCCATAAGACCAGAGTTGGCGTCGATGATTGCCCGCAGGTCTTCGGGCATGCCCTCGTAAACGTCCTTGTTCATCGCCCAGATGAAGTAGAGGTTGTAGAGCGCACGATCACCCGCCACATCCGTGTGGCTGTCGGTCAGCTCGTTCAGCTTCAGCGAGGGCGACATTTCCCAGGTGATCACACCACCGTCGACGACACCTTTCGACAGCGCCTCAGGGAAGGCAGGCACAGGCATACCGATCGGGGAGGCCCCCAGTTCCTCAAGCAGCAGGGTCGCAGGGCGCGAAGGGCCGCGCAGTTTCAGACCTGCGAAGTCCTCGACCGTCTCGATTGCGCCGCCACGTTTGTGGACGATCCCTGGACCGTGCATATGCGCGGCAATGACGTGCACATCGGCAAAGTCGTCCATCAGGAATTGCTGCGTGAAGTCCCAGGCGGCGGCAGAGGCTTCCTCACCGGATTTGGAGGTCATGAATGGCAATTCCATCGCCTCGGCTTCGGGGAAGCGGTTTGGCTGGTAACCGGGGATCACCCATCCGCCGTCAATCGCGCCGTCGCGGATTAGGTCGTATTGGCTTGGCGCGGCGCCGCCCAGCTGCATGAAGGGATAGAGCTCGACCTTGATCCGGCCTTCGGACTGTTCTGCGATGGCATCAGCCCAAGGCTGCATGAAGTAGGTGGGGTTGGCGCTGGCAGGCGAGACAAAGTGCTGGAAGCGCAGTGTCACTTCCTGAGCGGTGAGTGTCGTTGCCGACAAGCCAATGGTGGCCGCCAAGGCGGCAGATTTGAAGATATGCATGGGGTGCATCCTTTTCGTCGTCAATTTTTGGGGAAAGGTGTCACCGCTAGCGACAAGGCTGATATAGGGCAGCTCAACTTTAGTTGCAAGTCATTTGCAAGAGGGGAAAACAGCCAGCGATTTCCCCCGTAAGCTCAACCTTCGTAGGTTGGATGGAACTTGCCACCGGGCGAGAGCGTGAAGATCTCGCAACCGTCGGCCTTGATCCCGATGGAGTGTTCGAACTGCGCCGAAAGTGATTTGTCGCGTGTCACGGCGGTCCAGTCATCTGCCAATACCTTGGTTTCAGGGCGGCCAAGGTTGATCATCGGCTCGATGGTAAAGAACATGCCTTCTTCCAGCCGCGCACCCGTTCCTGGGCGACCATAGTGCAGCACATTCGGTGGGGCGTGAAATACGCGGCCCAGACCATGCCCGCAGAAATCGCGGACAACAGACATGCGGTGGCTTTCGGCATAAAGCTGGATCGCATAGCCGATATCGCCAAAAGTATTGCCGGGTTTTGCCGCCTCGATCCCCTTCATCAGGGCGTCATGGGTGACCTGGATCAGACGTTCGGCCTTGCGGCTGGGCGTACCTGCCACATACATGCGGCTCGTGTCGCCGAACCAGCCGTCCACGATCACGGTCACGTCGATATTCAGGATATCGCCGTCCTTGAGAACCTTGTCCCCCGGAATGCCGTGGCAGACCACATGGTTCACCGAAATGCAGCTGGCGTGCTGATAGCCCTTGTAGCCGATGGTCGCAGAAATCGCGCCCGCATCCTCGACCATCCGGGTGATCAGGCGGTCGATCTCGCCGGTTGTCTGGCCAGGAAAGACATGGGCCGCGATATCGTCAAGGATCTGCGCGGCCAGCGCACCAGCTTTCGCCATGCCGGCGCGGTCGGCAGGTTCATAGATGCGGATACCATCTTTGGTCAGGCGGGCTTTGTTCGTTTCCAACGGATCGGTCCTTTTCGTGCTTGCGCGCGACATATGTGAAAATCCGCCCGAGTTCTAGAGCCGGAAAGGCAGCGGTTCCCCGAGGGTAATGGCCTGCGGGCTGATCTGGCTTGCAAGCGCCAGAACTTCGACGCCTGCGGCCCGCGCACGGTCGAAGGCTGCCAGGTAGGCAGGGTCGATGTCGCCTGCGAGTGTCACGACAGAGCAATCCGTCCGCTGCACCAGATAGAACATCACCGCGCGATGCCCCTCGGCCACCATGGCCGCCAGTTCATCAAGATGCTTTGATCCTCGCACGGTCACACTATCCGGGAACGCGGCGATACCTTCCTGCCGCGAGAGCGTCACGCTCTTTACCTCGACATAGGTATCAGGGCCCTGACCGCTGAGCAGGAAATCAATGCGACTGTTCTGCCCGTATTTTACCTCCGCCCGCACCAGATTGTAGGGCGGCAGGCCCGGCACCTGATGCGCCATGAGCGCCGCCTTCAGGGCGCGGTTCGGGATCGAGGTATCAACCCCCGTGAAATGCCCGTTTTCATGCTCGACCAGACGCCAGCCGAACTTGAGCTTCTTCTTGGGATCATCGTTCGGCTCAAGCCAGACTTTCATCCCCGGCTCGGCCAGTCCCATCATGCTGCCGGGGTTCGCGCAATGGGCGGTCACCTCTTGCCCGTCCTCCAGCCGGACATCGGCCAGAAAGCGTTTGTAGCGTTTGATCAGGCGGGCGGGGACAAGGGGCGTGGCAAATTCCATAACGGCCCTATAACGTCCAAAAACATCAAGGAGA
>CAXQAV010000318.1:0-3453 GCA_964221795.1 Luminiphilus sp.
TCGTTTACGGGTTCCTTACCCAATCCTCGATCCCGCAGCTGTTTCTGGCGGGCCTCGTGCCCGGTATCCTGCTGGCTCTGGCCTTCATGGCAGTCACGGCGATTATCTGCACGATCCGCCCTGATCTGGGCGGCACACGCCGCACTTTCCCGTTCCCGCAGATGCTGCGCGCGCTGATTGACCTGATCCCGATCCTGATCCTCTTTGGTCTGATCGTGGGCTCCATCTATCGCGGCTGGGCCACACCGACCGAGGCTGCTGCTGTTGGTGTCGCCGGAGCCTTCCTGATCGCATTCGTCTTTGGCGGGGTCTCTTGGGAGATGCTGATCGAGAGCCTGACGGGCACGGTCAAGATCACCGCGATGATCATGCTTATCGTTATCGGTGCGTCTTTCCTGAACTTCACGCTGGCCTCGGCTGGTCTTGGACGCGAGTTGACCGAGTTCATGAACGGTTTGGGCCTGACACCGTTGAAGACCATTCTGGTGGTTGTCGTCCTCTATATCGTGCTGGGCTTCTTCATCGAGACCCTGTCGCTGATGGTGGTCACCATTCCGATCATCGTGCCGCTGATCATCGCGCAGGGCTATGACGTGATCTGGTTCGGCATCCTGATGATCGTGCTGATCGAGATGGCGCTGATCACGCCGCCCGTGGGCCTCAACCTCTTTGTGGTGCAGGGCGCGCGCAAGTCGGGAAGTCTGAACGAGGTCATGCTGGGTGCCTTGCCTTACTGTCTGACAATGCTGGGCATGGCCTTCCTTTTGATCGCCTTCCCGAGTATCGCTTTGTGGCTGCCGCAGTTCCTGCAATAGGGGGATCAGACCATGACGCGCATAGATCTGAATGCCGATCTGGGTGAAGGCTTTGGCCCGTGGGATATGGGCGACGATGCGGCGATGATGCAGATTGTCACCTCAGCAAATGTGGCCTGTGGCGGACATGCGGGTGATCCCGAGGTGATGGCCAGAACGCTGCAAATCGCCAAGGACAACGGCGTCACCGTGGGCGCACACCCCGGTTATAACGACCGCGAGGGCTTTGGCCGTCGCGTGATCCCGATGACGCCGGTGGAGATCGCGCGGATGTGTGCAGCACAGATCGGCGCTTTGATGGGGATTGCCGCTCAGGTCGGTGTTACTGTTGCTTACGTCAAGCCACATGGGGCGCTGGCGAACCTCGCGGCCCGTGACCGCTCCGTCGCTGATGCCATTGCCCATGCGGTCAAGCTGATCGACCCCACCATGGGCTACCTTGCGATTTCCGGCACCCACAGCGAGCATGCGGCGCGGGGCGCGAACCTGTCGGTCTATTCCGAGATCTTTGCTGACCGCGGTTATCTGGCGAACGGCCAGCTTGTTCCCCGTGGGCAGGAAGGCGCAATGATCAATGATGCCGAAGAAGCCGCCGACCGTCTGCTGCAATTCCTTGCGACGGGCCTGATGCCGGCGATCGACGGTGACCCGATCCCGCTGGCGGCCCAGTCGATCTGTGTGCATGGCGACAGCCCCGGAGCGGTGGCAATGGCGCGGCACATCCGCGATCGCCTGACCGCTGAAGGGGTCACGGTCCAGAGCTTTTGCACCCCGAAAGGATGAGCATGGGCATTGCATTCAAACCGATTGCCGATCATGCGCTGCTGGTGTCCTTTGCCGACCAGATCAGTGATGCAGCCCACGCGCAGGTGCTTGCCCTTGATCAGGCGCTGGCCACCGATCCGCCCGAAGGCATGGCCGAGACCATCCCCGCTTTGGTCAATCTGCTGGTCGATTTCGATGTGACGGTGACGGATCACGAAAGGGTCGAAGCGCATATCCGCAATTTGCTGGGCGGCCTGCAGTCACAGGACGTCGCAGGGCAGTTGCGCAAGGTGCAGGTCTGCTACGAGGGGCCTTTTGCCCCTGATCTTGACGCGGTCGCATCTGCCACGGGCCTTTCGAAAGAGGCGGTCATCAACGCCCATCTAGCCGGAGATTACCGTGTGCTGATGTACGGCTTTGCCCCGGGATATGCCTATATGGCTGGCATCCCCGCCGAGATTCAGGTGCCGCGCAAGCCGGCTCCGGTGCGCGATGTGCCCGCTGGCAGCGTGATTATCGCTGGTCCGCAATGCCTGGTCACAACGCTTACAATGCCGACAGGATGGTCGATCATCGGCCGTTCCCCAACGCCGATCCTGCTGGATCAACCGGACCGTCCCTTCCTTTTTGATGTGGGCGACAGGGTGGCTTTCGAGCGCATTGATCTCGCCACTTACGAACGTCTGAGCGCAGAGGTGGCCCATGTCTGAGGCCGTGCTTTCTGTCACATTCGCAGGGCCGCTGGTCACGTTTCAGGACGCAGGCCGCTTCGGGCAGATGCGCTACGGTGTGGCGGCCTCTGGCCCGATGGACCGGCTGGCCTTTGACGCGGCCCATGCGGCCTTGGGCAACAGGGCAGGTGGAACAGCGATCGAGATTTCGCTGGGTGGTCTGATGCTGCAATGCAAATCGGGCGAAGTCACCCTTGCGGTGACGGGCGGTGCGTTTCTGGTCGAGCATGGCGCGCAAAAGCTGCAGTCCTGGACGATCCTCACGCTGAAAAAGGGCGAACGTCTGGCGATCCGCGCAGGGCGGGCGGGGTCTTGGGCCTATCTGGCCTTCGCGGGCCAGCCTTTAGTGCAGGACTGGCTGCAAAGCCGTGCCACCCATTCCACCTCCGGTTTCGGCGGCGGCGCCTTGCAGGCGGGTCAGACAATCACGATTGCCGATGCGGCCACGCGCGAGGATCGCCTTGGCGATATTCCGCAGCCGGATTTCGGCAGCGAGGGTGCGGTGGGCGTTGTGGTGGGTCCGCAGGACCAGCATTTCGAGAGTGATGCTGTCGCGCGTTTCCTGTCCGAACCCTACAAGGTCACCGATGCCTACGACCGGATGGGTATGCGCCTGAGCGGTCCCGCGCTTGCTCTGGCCGGTGCGCTGTCGATCCCGTCCGAACCAATTGTGCGCGGGTCGGTGCAGGTCTCGGGCGATGGTGTCCCGACGGTGCTGCTCGCCGATCACCAGACAACCGGCGGCTATCCCAAGATCGCCACAGTGATTTCGTCGGAAACCGACCGGCTGGCACAGTTGCGGTCGGGAGAGGCGGTGCGCTTTGCAGCTTTGTCACCGGAAAAGGCGGTCGCACAGGCGCGGGCCTATCTGGAACGCAAAGCCAAATATCTCGAAGAGATATCGGTGCCGCGCGGGACCCTCGAACAGCGACTGATGCGCGAGAACCTGATCTCGGGCTGGGTCCACGTCTGACGCGGGAGTCATCCCTACCTGATCTGCTGCACAATCCAGGGCAATGCAGAAGCAAGCAGGCTCGCCGTCGCGCGGTCGAAGGCAGCCACCACGCTGTCGGACCCCGTATCCGGTGACGCCTCTGTCACGGCAAAGGCCCGTGTGGCCAGAACGGCGCTGTCCCTTTCCC
>CAXQAV010000319.1:0-2264 GCA_964221795.1 Luminiphilus sp.
GTGGAGGCTTGCCCCGCCCGCGGCTCGGGCCACGCGGCATGATCCGGTCATCGAGCGCGATCAGTTCCACGATCAGCCCGCCCGAGACCGGTGAGACCTCGGCCAGTTTCACGGTCGCCCTTTGCCCAAGCCCAATGACCGTTCCGCTGTCCGACCCCATCAGGGTCTGGCTGTCGGCGTCATAGTGGAAATACTCGCGCCCCAGCGTGCGGATCGGGATCATCGCATCCGCACCGGTTTCGTCGAGCTTCACAAAAACCCCGAATTTCGCAATGCCGCTTATCTTGCCCGTCAGTTCGGTGCCCACCCGGTCAGCAAGGAACGCCGCCAGATAGCGGTCGGTCGTATCCCGCTCGGCGGCCATCGAGCGCCGCTCGGTGTCGCTGATCTGTTTGGCCGTATCGGCCAGATGTTCGACGTCCCATGCGCTCAACCCGTCGTCGCCCCAGCCATGCGCGCCGATCAGTGCGCGATGCACGATGAGGTCCGAATAGCGCCGGATCGGCGAGGTGAAATGCGCAGAGGACCGCAGGGCAAGGCCGAAATGCCCGAAGTTCTCGGGGCTGTAGTAAGCCTGCGTCATGGCCCTGAGCGTGGCCATATTGATCATCTCGTCGTTCTCCGTGCCTTCGGCGCCTTTGAGCAACTTGTTGAGATGCGAAGTCTTCAGGACCTGCCCCTTGGCGAGGTTCAGGCCAGAGGCCTGGGCAACCTCGCGCAATGCCTCCAGCTTGTCGGGATCGGGTTCCTCATGCACGCGGAACAGCAGCGGGGATTTCATGGCGATCAGCGTTTCGGCGGCGGCGACGTTTGCCAGCACCATGAATTCCTCGATCAGCCGGTGGGCATCCAGCCGTTCCTTGAACTGGACCGAGGTGACCTTGCCGCCCTCGTCCAGCACGATCTGGCGTTCCGGCAGGTCAAGGTCCAGCGGCTCCCGCCGCGCCCGTGCCTTCATCAGCGCCTCAAACGCGCCGTAGAGTGGTGTGATGACCCCCTCGATCAAAGGAGCGACCTTGTCATTGGGCTGTCCGTCGATGCCCGCCTGCACTTCCTGATAGTTCAGCGAGGCGACGGATTTCATCAGGCCGCGATGGAACTGGTGGTCCATCTTGTTGCCTGCCGCATCAATCCGCATCTCCACGGCGACACAGGCGCGCTCGACCCCTTCGTGCAACGAGCAAAGGTCGCCCGACAAACGGTCCGGCAACATCGGCACCACGCGGTCGGGGAAATAGGTAGAGTTGCCACGCTTGCGGGCCTCGCGGTCAAGCTGGCTGCCGGGGCGGACGTAGGCGGCCACATCGGCGATGGCCACCCAGATGATATAGCCGCCCTCGTTCTTCGGATCGGTGTCCGGCAGCACAAGGCAGGCATCGTCGCGGTCGCGGGCGTCCCATGGGTCAATCGTGATCAGGGGCAGATCGCGCAGGTCGCGGCGCTTGTCCAGCGTCGGAGTGTTGGCGTTCCCGGCCTCTTCAACGACGGCGTCGGGAAAGTGGTCGGGGATGCCGTGCTGGTGGATTGCGATCAGGGACACCGCACGCGGTGCGGTGGGATCACCCAGTCGGGCGGTGATCCGTGCCTTGGGCAGACCGAGCCGCCCCTTAGGGCCTGCGTGTTCGGCTTCGACCAATTCGCCGTCCTTGGCGCCACCAGTGGCACCGGCGGAGACCGTCCATTGTTTGTCGGCGCCTTTGTCGATGGGGATGATCCGTCCGCCCTCTGACCCTGCGCGGAACACGCCGAGAATGCGCAAGGGGTTCGTACCGATCCGGCGGATCATGCGGGCGGTGTGGGAGTGGTCTTCGGTCTTGTCGACGGTGAGGCGGCCAAGGATGCGGTCCCCTGCGCCCAAGGCAGGATCGCTCTCGCGCAGCATCATCAGGATGCGTGGCTCGGCCCCTTCGCCCTTCCATTCCAGCGGGCGGGCAAAGATATCACCATCGGCATCAGGTTCGAGGATTTCCAGCACCGCCACAGGGGGCAGTTCCTCGGCGTCGCGATAGGAGGACCGGCGCTTGGTCAGCTTGCCCTCGTCCTGCAGTTCCTTGAGCAACCGTTTGAGATCAATCCGCGCAGCCCCTTTGATGCCAAAGGCTTTGGCAATATCACGTTTCGCTGTCAGGGTTGGATGCGCGGTGATCCAATCAATGATCTCGGCTTTGCTGGGTATCTGTGTCATATCTGCGACCTAGCATGGATTTTAAGGCACGTCATTGGGAAAATAATTGCCTGAGATACAGACAAAGCTCCGCGCTTAC
>CAXQAV010000320.1:0-10050 GCA_964221795.1 Luminiphilus sp.
TCTACACATGCAGGCACACTCTTTCCCTACACGACGCTCTTCCGATCTGATCGGCGAAGTGGCTGTCAGCCTGTCCGCGGAGCCTGTAGCAGGTGGCAAGAGTGTCATCCGCTTTGGTGGCCGCGACTTTGGCCGCGACAAAGACGGTATCGCGATCCTTCAGTTGCGAGACAACGGTATGCTAATCTCTGCCGTTTTCGACGAGGTCATCGATCCGACAGAACCCGAGGATGTTGTGGACGCGAAGGATCAACTGGTTGCGGGACTTGTCGATCTAGACGACGGCTTCTACCAACCACTTTCCCGTGCAGAACCGTTTCTCGATTTCGAGCGCTATTTGAGCAAAGGGTCGTCTTTGTTTGAAGTCCTTACAAAGTGTCAGATCGGCTGTTCGATGGCGATCTCGGTCAAGGACGAAGCGACTGCAGCACTTCCCCGCGAGGTCCGCCAACAGGCTGGGCGGATGGGCCTTGCGCTGGCTGAACTGGAATTCCGCGATGGTTTCGCAGCCATAATCGAGGACGGAATTGTTTTGGTTCAGGCGCGATCGCACACGGACCTGATCGAGATATCTGAAAATAGCCAAAGCCGGCAGGTCGCCGTCAAAAGCGCAGGTTTCGAAGGGGGCAACCTCTCTTCAATCTCGCTTGACGGGCAGGAACTATCGCTGTCTCGCCGCGGCATAAACATCGTCGTTTTCAACGGCGGTGGCCAGGAGATCTCGTTTCACTTTGACACGCACGGAGGAAGCTGATGATAACACCGAAGACCGAACGTCCTACGATCTGTCTGGTCACTGCGCTACCCCCCTCCAGCACGACGTTGACGGAATATGGTCAACATCTGGCAAACGCCTTCCAGGCTGAATCAACTGCGATCAATTTTTTCGCGTTGGCAGATAGGACAGACTTGCCTGAAACCGGCGCGGCGGGACTGATGCCTGTCCACCGTTGCTGGTCATTCAATAGCCTCGTGACACCCTTCCGATTGCTAGCGGCTGTGCGCAAGCACCGGCCTGATCTGGTTATCTTCAATGCGCACATGGCGTCATTTGGCGATCGCGAAATCCCTGCGGCGATGGGGCTACTCAGCGTACCGTTGCTGCGCCTGTTCGGTTTCAAAACCGGTGTAATCCTCCATAACGTGCTGGGCGGCGTCGATCTGGAGCACACCAGTATGCGTGACCAACCAGTCCGCCAGGCGCTGACCCGTATCTTTGGTCGGGCGGTTTTGCGGCTTCTACTGACCAGTAATTATCTGACTGTTACGCTCCAGGACTACCGCGACTTGTTGGCCAAGGCAGGGCCAGTCGGACATGTAACCGCCATCGCTCACGGGTCGTTCGAAACCTCGCGCGAGATCGACTTTCCTGCACTTAGGAATCGTCCACGCCGCATTTGCACATTTGGCAAATTCGGTACCTACAAAAAATTGGATAACCTAATTCGTGCCTTCCGCATGCTGCGCGAGATGCCACAGTTTGCAAACGTCGAACTGGTGATCGGTGGTGGCAACCACCAGAGCGCACCTGGCTACATCGAAAAGACCATTGCAGAACTCGGCGATGGCGAGGGTATCCGCTACATCGGTTACGTCGACGAAGACGAAGTACCGGCATTCTTCCACCACTGCCAGGTGACGGTGTTCGACTACACTTCGACCACCGGTAGCTCGGGCGCGCTGAACCAGGCAGTTTCCTACGGTAGTGTGCCGGTTTTCCCCGCGATTGAGGACTTCAACCGCGTTTGCACGGACGAAGGGATCGAGGGGATCAATTTCGAAGCGGGCGACGTCGCGGGTCTATTCAAGGTGCTACGTAAGGTCCTTGCCGCACCCGAGGATTACCAATCGCTTGTCGAACGGAATTTCCTCTCGAACCGCGCGTTCACGATCCGCGATGTCGCGCATTTCCACATCGAAAAATTTGCATCCCTTGGCCATACTTTACCACCATCGCGTTGCGGCGAGACCGCCAACCCAAAAAACGGAGCTTTCAAGCAATGATGATCCTCGGAGAAGACACTTTCGAGCATGAGGAACGCCGCGCTGATCGCCGCCGAGGATTGACCATCGACACCTCCGGGGACGCGGCCATCATCGTGCCTTGCTACAACGAAGCCGAGCGTCTCGATACCGCAGCATTCGAAGCCTTTATGAACCGTTACAAGGATATCAGTTTTATCTTTGTGAATGACGGCAGCAGTGACGCGACCGGACCGATGCTGGATGATTTCACATCCAAATTCCGTCGCCAGACCGCTGTCCTGCATCTGCCCCGTAACGGTGGCAAAGCCGAAGCGGTGCGTCAGGGGATGACCGCGGCGATTGCCCGTGGTTTCCGGATTGTGGGCTACTGGGATGCCGATCTTGCAACCTGTTTGTCGGCAATCCTCGAATTCGGCACGCTTATCCGCCGCGATGGCTACCATACGGTCGTGATCGGGGCACGTCTGCGATTGCTAGGGCACCAGATCGAACGTGACCAGTCGCGCCGCATCTTTTCGCGGGCATTCAATCTAGTTGCCCGTTTGGCGCTTCGCCTGAATATCCGCGATACCCAATGTGGCGCCAAATTATTCAAGGTCGATGACGATCTAGTGGCCGCTTTGGTACAACCGTTCGAGACCGGTTGGTTGTTCGATATCGAACTACTCCAGCGTCTGATCGCCCGCAAGGGACGCCGCGATTTCATCTACGAGCACGCTCTTTTCGCATGGTCCGAAATCGCCGGGTCCAAAGTCTCGATGCGCAGGTCGCTAAAGGCGGTGGCGCAACTTTGCGTCATCGGTGTTCGGGGCGCTCGTCTTTGATCTTTGTCGCGACCAATATCGCGAATGCACTGAACCTGCTGCTGAGCATCGGGCTGGTGCGCTTGCTGGAACCAGAGACCTTCGGTCTGATTTCCGCATTCTTCGCGGTCCAACTTCTGGGCATGCTCTTGATCAGCGGATGGCAGAACACATTGGTCGTGCATCTGGGAACGATGAATCAGCACGAGCGTGCGTGTGTGGCAACGTGGGCTTACAGCCGCGCAAGACCATTGATCTTGGCGATGCTGGTCGTTGTCGTAATTCTGATGGGCTTCGTTTCACAGGACGAGTCAACTTTTTTCGAGCTGGTCCTTTTGTCTGTGGCACTGTTGCTGACATTGGGGATGAATTTCTGGCTTGTGCATCTACGAGCTATCGATCTGATCTCTGGGAACAACACCCGATTTGCCGCAAACCTTGTGATTGAGAACAGTTCAAAGGTCGGGCTGATCTTGTTCGGAGCGTTCTTTACGCAGGATCCGATCATTTTGGCTGCGCTGTGTACTGTCTCGCAGGTGGTGCCGTTCCTGTTCTATACCAACATATTCAAAGCACACCTGTCCGGTCTGCAAGAGCCGACGTCCTTGCGACTGGGCCTTCGTTTCATTCTGTTGCAGGGTGGCTTTTTTGCGTTCTTTGACAGTGACCTCGTGCTTGCCGCGATGGCGGACATCGGCGTGGCAACAGGACAACTGGCTGTCCTGATTCTGGGGGCCAAGATCATCTATTTTGCCTTTGCGGGGCTGACCATTGCAGCCGTTGCAGATGTGTCCCGACTGGGTCCGCTAAGCGCGGCGCAGAAAGTCCGGATCGCCGCAGCGTTTATTGTGAGCGGGTCCGTCATTATCCTGGCGGTCAACACGTTGTTCCCGCAGTTGGCATATCTGATCCTAACGGGTACGCCTGATTATGCAGGCACGACCGAGCTGATCATCATTCTTTCATCGTCGGCGCTGTTCACCTTGAATGCCTTTGTGATGAACGTGCTGTGTGCGTCTTCGTGCTTTGCTTGGATGACGCCGTTTATCGTGGTGGCCGCTATGCGTAGCATGATCGTATTGGCCGCCTTTGTCACGGGCGGTTCGATACTGCTGGTTCTGACGATTGGTCTGGTGGCACAGGTCACTCTGACGATTCTGATCTTGTCGCTTGCGGCGTTCCACTGGAGGGGAAAAACGCATGCATAAGGGCGAGATCGTCATCAACCTTTACTTTACGCGCGTGTTTTTTGCCTATGCCATCGGACGGGACAAGCGGCATACGACACGGCAGAAAAATCGCCGTCGCGTCGATAGCTTGGTCGTCGTGCTGGCCTTTTTGTCGGTCAGCTTTCTTCTAGCAGGCCTGACTTGGTTGTTTCTGAATAGCAGCCTTATCGCGGGGGTGGAGACCCTCGTGCGATGATCAAGTCCACAGCACAGCGCCGTTTCCAACACCTGGATACCGAGCGGCAGCAGGGCATGACCCTGCTGCTTGCCGCGCTTTTGACGGTCGTTGTTTTCCATGGCGGCCTTCTACCGTTCACGCACGAGAACACATACGACGCGTTCATCCACATGTTCTTCGGTTCGTCCTATGCTGCAGGGTGGTTCGACCCATGGGAGCCGCGCTGGTACACCGGATTCGTGCGCGTGTCCTACCCTCCGGGGACGCACATGCTGATCGCGATGTTCTACGAGATCTTGTCACTGCGGATCAGTTTCGTCGTCGTGCAGACGATGGCTTTATTGATTTTCACGTTAGGCGTTTTCCGTTTCAGCCTGATCTGGGTGAACTTCCGCGCCGCAGGCTTCGCCGCATTGGCAGCCGTCCTGTCTTCCAGTGTTGCCGAGACGGTCCACGTCTTTGGCCAACTGCCGACGATCTATTCGCTGGGTATGTTCCTGAATGCCATGCCGTCGATCTACCGATGGGTGCAAGAGGGCGGTTGGCGTAACTTTCTGGCTGCAACGGTCCTGTCGGCGGGCACCACCTCGCTGCATCATATCACGACGCTGTTCGGTGGCGTTTTCTTTGTTCTGCCGGTCGTCTTACAGGCGCTACTGCATTTCACACAGCCCCAGGGACCAGAAGACAGAATTAGTGCAACGGCTCTTGGCAAAGGCGTGTTGCGGGCTTCAGTGCTTGGCATCGCGATGATCAGTATGATCGTCTTTACCGTGTTCCCTTACTGGTATTGGTCAATCACCGATCCGATCACGCAAGTTCCGATCCCACACGGCTCACGCGAGAATTTTCTGGTGCGCACCGACCTGGGACTGATCTTCTTTATCATTCCATGGGGTCCGACTCTGCTGCTTTGGCCATTTCTGGCACTGCGGGCGTTGCGCTCACGTATATGGCCTTTAGCGCTGTTTCTGATTCTTGCATCATTACTGGGAACCGGAGGTACAACCCCGCTGCCGCGCATAATTTTGCGGGGCGCTTTTGACATCCTGACGCTGGATCGTTTTACCTTCTGGGCAACGGTGCTGATCATGCCGATGCTAGGGTATTTCATCAACTCGATCCTGTTCGGGCGGATCGGACGACTGTTGCGACAGACATTCGGGAGAGTAGTCTATTGGGCCCTGACCGGTATCGGTTCGGCCGGAATGGTGGCGTTTTCAGTGGCAGTTGTGATCCTGCCCGAGGCGCGTCCGACCCAACCAGACTTCATAGAGCCTGACCCGATCGTCAAATTCCTGGCCGAGGACAACCATTCTGCATGGCGCTATCTGACGCTCGGGTTCGGGGATCAGTTCGCCTATCTGTCTGCAATGACGCCCGCCTACTCGGTGGACGGAAACTACCACTCGGCCCGTCGCCTACCGCAAATGACCCGTTATTCGGTCGAACGGTTGGAAAACTCGAAATACATGGGCGTTCCGGGGCTTGGCAGTCTCGAGCAGTTTCTGGTCGATGCCGACCGTTTTAATCTGAAGTACGTTTTTTCTAACGATCAGTTCTACGATCCGTTGCTGCATTTCACCGGCTGGCAACGTGTCCTGCGTCTATCAAACGGAATAGTGGTCTGGGAAAAGCAGAACATCCCGCCCATCGTGATGCCAACGCCGCGTGCGCGGATTTCGGACATACATAGCCTGATGTGGGGCATTATCCCGCCGCTTGCGTTGGCGCTCGCACATTTCACGCTTGGACTCATCATCCTTCGCCGGTCAATGACCAAACCGCAGAACACATCACGCCTGTTGATCGACGAACGTGCCACCCGTACCTCCGCGCGGATGCAGGCGCGGCTTATTTTGGGATCTTTCCTCCTATGCACCGGTCTTGGCGGGTCGGCTTTGGCCGTCCAGTTCAATCGCCCGCCACTCGGTCCCGAGCAGGTGATCGAGTCCTATTTCAATGCGCTCGACTTTCGGAACTATCAGGACGCCTACGCGCAACTTTCGATAAGTTCTGGGGTCTCGCTGGACGAATTTGTCTATTTCAACAAACTTGTTGGCGGCCTTTACAACTCCTATTCCAAGCTTCAATCGATCAAGACCACCGCCTTTAGCGAGGATACGGACGCGCGTTACTTCACCGTCGACCTTGAATGGGTGTCCAGCGTCAAAGTCGATCACCAGTCGGTGTTAATCGCGACCGTGTTCGAAGACGGTGAATGGAAGGTCGTACCACCTTCGACCGACTACAGCCGTATTCCAACGCGTGTGCTGAGGCAGGAAATCCAGAACTGGTTTATCCCTGCGCGTCGTCAAGCGCCGATCCAGTCGATCCGCGCTGGCGGCCAGATAGACCGTCCGCGTGTCGCCGTTACTGGTAGCGCTTTGGTGTCCCGCAATGAACGTCTCTATTCCGTTGCGATGGTCCAGAATGAATCCTCGGTCCCGGCAGCGGTTCTGTTGCGAGGTGAATTACGGGGCCAAGATGGCTCGATGCTTGATAGCAACAACGCTGGTATTTACGCCCAGCACCAACTTTTGCCGTTCGAAACCGGCGCCTCGCGGATCGATTATGAGGGCATTCTGTCCCTGTCCGACGCCAAACTCGCGCGGCAATACGATCCACAACTTTATATCCCGCCGATGCTCGATCAAGCTCCGACAGGAGCCAACCTGACGTCCCAGGCTACGGCGATTTCATACCTGAACCACACCGGGCTTTCAGTTCACGGCTTGCGTGCCACCGAAACAGAAAACGGCCTGCGCATCGTAGGAGAGGTTGTCAATTCCGGCGCTGAAACCGCAGCGGTGGTCCGCATCCTGCTTAGCTTTTTCGACGCGCAGGGTATCGTCTGGGTAGATGGCGGTTTTCTGGGGCGCGACCTGCCATCGGGACGTGCCGACCAGTTCTCGATTACGGTGCCGAAACACGAAGCGCTGAGGGTCATTTCGCGCGCGCAAGGGCAGGGTGACACCACAGGTTTCGACATTTCTTTGGACGGCAAGGGCGGATACGCCGGCATGTCCATCCAGATAGAGGGGATGACCTTTGATGGCGGTCTCTAGGATGTTTGTCAGCTTTATCGCCATTGTGCTACTTGTCGTGGCCTCGGCCCGAGCGGAACCGCTTTTTTGCGATGATCCCGCCGATGCGGAACTGGTGCAGCTAGAGCTTCGATTGTCACAAAGATCAGCTGAACGGGGCGAAATGGTCGAGGTCGTGGTACTGGCGCGCGCCGTGGATGGCCAGCTTCTGCTAGATGGCCAGACGGTCGATCTGATCGTTCACGACCATGTAATACCAGTCTTTCTTTCGGACGGTTACGGCGTTGTGCGTGTGCCGACCGACGACTTGCCGGTTGGCATCGTGACCGTCTTTGCCCGCAAGAATGCGATTGTGTCGCGGCAGGATGAACTCGACGTTCTGGCAGCAACCGATGTCGCTTTAGTCGCCGCTATGCCCGCGCCGGAGCTGGATACATTCGACGTCAACATGCTCAACGTTCCGCTGAACGGCACGGTCCCTGATGGAGCGGCATTCAAGTTATACTGGGGGGATCTGGATCAGGGTGCAAGTATGGTGCCCCTGTCCAGCGCTGGCAACACGCTGCGTAGCGAAATGATCAATTATGATCTTCCGGTTCAAGGGCCTGCTTGGCTCGAGTTTCGTGGTCACGCCGCAGCCGTTCCTGCACCTTTGGTCACTGTACACGACATCGATCCGGCCCAGATTCTTTTGTCCCTTTCGCAAGGGCAGAACGGGCTGTGGCTAAAAGTTAACAACATCCGCTACACGGATGGCCGTAATATCGAAGACGGTACGTCGGTCCGTCTGCTTGTCCAGACCGAAGGCCGCGAGTTCAACTTTTTCGGACAGACCCTGTCGGGTAGCATCGAGATTGGCCATCTTCCAGCCTTTCTGCGCACAAGCCGCAATATACTTGAAATTCGGGACACGCGCCTGATCGTCAACGCGGAGGGGCTATGATGCGCCTGCGTCTGACATTCCGCCATCAACTCGTTCTTACAATCGCAATGTTGCTGCTTATGTCTTCGGTACTCGGCTGGGCGCAAACGCGGCAGCATTACTATAAATATTTGTCCGACATCCACGCGATAAGTCAGCTACGGTCCAGCAGCTTTATAGTGACCTTCGATCATATCGACAGCCGCAAGGCGACAGCAATCCAACAGGTCGAGCAGTTGCTGGAACGCGGGTTCGATGCGCTGAACCTCTGGCAATTCGATCCGGCGGTTCGGTATTGGGAACAGTTCTTTTCAGGTCCGGCGCGGGACGCAATCCTGCAGGATAACTGCGGCGCCGCGAAGTACGTGATTGCCGGTCATTTCGACGTCGAGTTTCTACAGGACGATCTGTCTCTGGCTATTCTGCGCGGTCAGATCGATGTTCTAACCGACGGCGGAACGGCAAGGATAGACCGCCATACCGTCCGCGTCGTGATCGAACAAACCGAACTCGGCATGGCCATTTCGCAGATAGACGACCAGTCCCAGGTACCATTACCGCGGCAGCCCCGCGCTGCGGTGACCAGCTCTTTCGATGGCTTTAACTACTATCCAGCCGCCACACCGTGGAGCCTGTTCTGGCCAAACTTTAATCCTGAGGTCACACAACTGGATTTCGCGGGGATGAAATCGCTCGGCGCCAAAGCCGTAAGAGTATTTCTGACCGAGGCGGCCTTTTATGGCGACGACACAGCGGCCAATTTGCGGGCGCTGGAACAGTTGCTTGATATCGCGGCGTCGCAAGACCTTGGGGTGGTGGTTACGCTGTTCGATCTTAAGACCGGATATGGCCTTGATAACCTGCGACGTGACCTTGCAAGCCTTGACCGCATTCTTTTCGTTCTGAACAGCACTCCGGCGCAAGTGCTAATCGATCTGAAAAACGAACCTGATCTTGACTATGATGCCCACCCCGAGACACGCCGTTGGCTGTCGGCAATTGCCGCGTTCGCTGGTGAAAAGACTGCTCTACCGTTGACTATCGGTTGGTCCGAAGCAGTCCATGCTGGCGAATTTGCCGATCAGCTCGATGTGATTTCGTATCACGAGTACGACCAGATTGAGGGAACGAATTCAAGGTTCCAGGCCGTCGTTGACGCTGCCGATGGTAAGCCTGTCATCGTGTCCGAAATTGGCGCGGCGTCGGCGAACTTGTGGATGGGTTTCCCATCGTCGACAGGCAAGCAGGGAGATCTTCTGAGACAACGACTGGACGCACTGCAAGGCGCGAACGGAGTCATGATCTGGACCTATAACGACTTTACCGAGGTGGATACACATGCACTGGGACGTAGCCCATGGGTCCATTTCTTACAATCGACATATGGCATAATCGACATTGATCGAAATGAGAAACCGTCGGCATCAATCGTGTCTGAATATTGGGCTGGTATTGCGCCTGAGCCAAATCCCAGAGCGCAGGCCGACACACTAATACAGCGGAATACCCGGCCCCATCAATCGGAGGAAACCGATTGATTACACCAGTTATTCTATGCGGGGGCTCAGGAACGCGCCTTAGGCCTCTATCGCGTGAATCTTACCCCAAACAGTTTGTTCGGTCATGTCAGAGGAACTTGGCTTGAGGCGGGCAGGGGGCCTTCGTAGCCTCTGAGCATGACCAAACGCTCCCCGTTCAAGTACTTCAAGACGAGCCCCGAGATCATACGCTTGGCGGTGATGCTCTATGTCCGGTTTCCGCTGTCGCTCAGGAATGTCGAGGATCTGCTGCATGAGCGAGGCATCGACGTGAGCCATGAAACTGTCCGGTTCTGGTGGAACCGTTTTGGTCCGATGTTTGCGTCCGAGATCCGCCGACGGCGTGT
>CAXQAV010000321.1:0-2151 GCA_964221795.1 Luminiphilus sp.
GTCACATCGACGAGGAAACTGATCGGACGCAACCCGATGGCGCGCAGCTGGTTCTGCAGCCAGACTGGCGAAGGGCCGTTCTTCACGCCCTTGATCAGGCGGCCCATGAAAACAGGGCAGCCGTCCAGCGTATCGGCGTCGATGCTGACTTTCAGATCGGAGGTAAAGCTCGCAGGCACGGGCTCGACCGACAGCGGCTTGAGCTTGCCCAGACCACGCGCCGCCAGATCACGCGCCACGCCACGCACGCCCAGCGCATCGGGGCGGTTGGGGGTAATCGCGATCTCGATCACAGGGTCGACGGTGTCGGGGCGGTTCGCGGCAAGCCAGTCGGTGAAACGCTCGCCCACCTGGCCCGAAGGCAGTTCGATAATACCGTCATGTTCGTCCGACAGCTCCATCTCGCGCTCGGAGCACATCATGCCGTGGCTTTCGATCCCGCGGATCTTGCCCACACCGATGGTGGTGTCGATGCCGGGCACGTAAGTGCCGGGCGAGGCGATGACCACGGTGATCCCTGCCCGCGCATTTGGGGCGCCGCAGATGATCTGGGTCATGCCGTCCTTGGTATCCACCTGACAGACGCGCAGCTTGTCTGCATCGGGGTGCTTTTCGGCAGAGACCACCTTGCCGATGGTGAAATCAGCCAGCTTTTCGGCAGGGTTCTCGATCCCCTCGACCTCAAGGCCAAGGTCGGTCAGCACATCCGCGATCTCGGTCACGGAAGCGTCGGTCTCAAGGTGGTGTTTCAGCCAGGACAGGGTGAATTTCATCGCATGCTCTCAGCGGGTCATTTCGGGTTGGAAGGGGATTAGCGGATATGGGGCCGAGGGGGAAGACCCGGCGGTTGGATTGGGGGCCGTTGGTCGGGGTTCACCCCGACAAACTCACTTTCCGTTTTCCCGCAGCGTATGCGCCGCCGCCCAGCGCCCGACCAGCCACGCCCCGCCAAGGATCACGCCCCAACCACTCGCGTTGATGAGAGTCAGCTTGAGCGCCAGATCACGCGGCATATCCGACGACCACATGACTATATGGGCGAGGATGATGAAGGTGATCAAGGCGAGGATATAGAGGCGCATTGGGGAGAGTATGGGGCATAGAATGTCGGGGTGAACCCCGACGGGAATTGCTCTACCGCGACAACCCACCATGCAGCGTCGGCTGCTCCAGCGCCGCAAACCCGTAGTGCCGCAGCCACCGCAGGTCTGAGTCAAAGAACGCCCGCAAATCCGGAATCCCGTATTTCAGCATTGCGATCCGGTCGATACCCATGCCGAAGGCAAAGCCCTGCCATTCGGCCGGATCAATCCCGCCTGCCTGCAGCACCTTGGGGTGCACCATGCCGGAGCCGAGGATTTCCAGCCAGTCGTCGCCCTCGCCCACTTTCAGCGTGCCGCCTTCCCATGAGCAGCGGATATCGACTTCGGCCGATGGCTCAGTGAAGGGGAAGTGGGACGCGCGGAAGCGGATGTCGACGTGGTCGACCTCGAAGTACGCTTTCACGAACTCTTCCAGCACCCATTTCAGGTTCGCCATCGAGATGTCTTTGTCGATTGCCAGCCCCTCGACTTGATGGAACATCGGCGTGTGGGTCTGGTCATAGTCGGCGCGATAGACGCGGCCCGGGCAGACGATGCGGGTGGGGGCGCCGGTGGCCTCCATCGAGCGGATTTGCACAGGTGACGTATGGGTGCGCAGCACATGCGGCGGGCGGTTATCGCCGGGCGCGCGGTGGGTGTAGAACGTATCCATTTCGGCCCGCGCGGGGTGGTGGCCGGGGATGTTGAGCGCGTCGAAGTTATACCAGTCGCTTTCGATCTGCGGGCCTTCGGCAACCGAGAAGCCCATGTCGGCAAAGATCGCGGTCACGTCCTCGGTCACTTGGGAGATCGGGTGGATCGTCCCCTGACGGCGGGGGCGCGACGGCAGGGTCACGTCCAGCCATTCGTCGCGCAGACGGGCATCAAGGGCGGCATCGGCAAGGGCGGCCTTTTTGGCCGACAGGGCCGAGTTGATTTCGTCCTTGAGCGCATTGAGCGCAGGGCCTGACGTCTGGCGTTCCTCGGGGCTCATATTGCCCAATTCACGCATCATCAGGCTGATCTCGCCCTTCTTGCCCACGGCCTGCACGCGCAGGTCTTCGATCGC
>CAXQAV010000322.1:0-13058 GCA_964221795.1 Luminiphilus sp.
GCGCGGATTGCTCTCGCGCGGCCCTGAAGTGTTTTGGCCTTTGGAACTTGCTTAGAAGTCCAGTGCTGGGCAGGTTTCGTCGCTCATGTAGTCATGAACGGCCAGCTCGCCCGACGAGATCGACGCAGCAGCGGCATCGACAGCGGCCTGCATTTCAGCGAAGACGAGGTCTGCGTTGAATTCGTCCAGCGCATAGCCGACGCCACCGTTGCCAATACCCATGACGTTGAAGCCGGTTTCAAGGTCTGCACCCTGAGTCATGGCTTCATAGATCGCGTTGTCGACGCGCTTCATCATCGAGGTCAGAACCTGACCTGGGTGCAGGTAGTTCTGGTTGGAGTCCACACCGATCGACAGGACGCCCTGGTCGGCTGCAGTCTGCAGAACGCCAACGCCTGTACCGCCGGCGGCAGCAAAGACAACGTCAGAACCCTGGCTGATCTGTGCCTGTGTCAGTTCCGAACCCTTTACCGGGTCGTTCCAAGCGGCGGGTGTAGTGCCGGTCATGTTGGAGATGACGGTCGCATCAGGGTTTACCGCCTTCACGCCCTGGGCATAGCCACAGGCGAAGCGACGGATCAGCGGGATGTCCATGCCGCCAACGAAAGACACGGTGCCGGTCTCGGAGGCCATCGCAGCCATCATACCGACGAGGTAGGAGCCTTCATGCTCGTTGAAGACTACCGAACGCACGTTTGGCGCATCGACGACCATGTCGATGATCGCGAACTTGGTGTCAGGATAGTCAGCAGCGACTTCGGCAAGCGGAGTTGCCCAGGAGAAGCCCGCCATAACGATCGGGTTGTTGCCTGCTTCGGCAAAGCGGCGGATCGCCTGCTCGCGCTGTGCGTCGGATTGGATTTCAACTTCGGCATAGGAGCCGCCGGTTTCCTGTGCCCAACGCTCGGCACCGTTGTAGGCGCTTTCGTTGAAGGATTTGTCGAACTTGCCGCCAAGGTCGAAGAGGATGGCGGGGTCTGCCGCAGCAGCACCGGCGGACAGCGCCAGCGCAGCAGATGCGCCAAGGAATTTCTGCATAAGTGTCATTGGTTAATCTCCCAAGTCGTTTTGTGCGGGGTTATGTGAGCCAAACGCCCGTCCGCGATGAAAGCCGAGACTTCTGAGTCCGGTCATCGGTAGATAAGGCCTTGCCTTGGGGCGAAGATCAACAGCTTTTTGGGGTTTTGCGGGGGGCAAAGCCCATAATATAGGCGGATCCTGCGGGGTGACGCAGGGTCACCTTGCGGCGATATCCTTGCGTAGCACAAGTGCTGCCACAGGTGCCCCATTTTTGGGCGTATAGTAACGCGCGCGCCGTCCGACCTGTTCATAACCGCAAGTGTCGTAGAGCGCGCGCGCGGCTGTATTGTCCTCCGCCACTTCAAGGAAAACCGACACCGCACCACGGCGCGCTGCCTCTGTCTCGGCCTCCACAAGTGCCGCGCGTGCCAGCCCTTTGCGCCGGTTTTCCGGCGCGGTCGCGAGCGTCAGGACTTCGGCTTCATCTGCAATCACGCGCATCAGGACAAAGCTGGCTTCGTCGCCCGTCAAAAAGCATTTCGGGTTCGCCAGAAGTGACGCAAATTCATCCGCACCCCATGCGCGCGTTTCGGTAAAGGCGGCAGCATGGGTGGCGGCCAAGCCCGCCGGTGTCATGGCAGGATCACGGGCGCGGGGTCGCGCGGTGGGGCAGCATCGGCGCTGCGGACATAGAGTGGCGTCGGGCGAGGTTGTTCCGATCCGAGGCGCAGGGCGGTGATGCGCGCGATCGCGGCGATGAGCGCGTCAGCCGGTGCCTCCGGAGCTCCGGTCGCTGGCCCCTGATACGGCGGGCCCGTCGTGCCGTCCTTGGCAAAGTCCTGAAAATAGGCCTGCCCGCGCGGGGCCGGAATTTCAGCGGTGAAGGGCAGTGCGCGGTCAATCGCCCGCGCCTCGAACCCGTTGACACCAATCGCTTGCTTGTTGAGCCCCAACGCCAACCCGCGCGCGGCGGAAACGGCAATCCGGATACCCGTAAAGTTGCCCGGACCGACGCCCACGCCTATTCCATCCAGATCGCGCCACGACAGCCCTTCGCCCGCCAGAACCTCCTCAAGCATCGGCATCATGTGTTCGGCCTGACCCTTGGCCATTTCATCGACGCGCGTGACAATCCGGTCGCCCAATAGCAAAGCGGCGGCGCAATGCGCCGCCGATGTATCGAATGCCAGAATGACGGGGTTAGGCTGCAACCGGCCGCACCTCGACCACCTCGGGGATATAATGGCGCAGCAGGTTCTCGATCCCCATCTTGAGCGTCAGGGTCGAAGACGGGCAGCCGGCGCAGGCGCCCTGCATATGCAGATAGACCACGCCACGGTCAAAGCCGTGGAAGGTAATGTCGCCGCCATCCTGTGCCACAGCAGGGCGCACGCGGGTATCCAGCAGTTCCTTGATCTGGTTCACGATCTCGGAGTCCTCGCCCTCGTGGTCGGCGTGGCCGCTGACAGGCTTGTGATCGTCGCCCATCACAGACTGACCGGACTGGTAGTGCTCCATGATCGCGCCAAGGATGCCGGGCTTGATGTGGTCCCATTCGACATCTTCGGCCTTGGTCACGGTCACAAAGTCGATCCCGAAAAACACACCTATCACACCGCCCGCACCAAAGATGCGCTTGGCCAGAGGCGAGGCTTCCGCTGCTTCGGCGCTCGGAAAATCGGCGGTGCCGACTTCAAGCACGTTCTGACCGGGCAGGAACTTGAGCGTGGCCGGATTCGGGGTGGATTCTGTCTGAATGAACATCGGGCAAACCTTTTTTGTCAGGATTTAGATATGCGGTCGACAGACCGTCATGTCAAGACTTTGGAACGGTTCTAAACTAAGCGTGAGCGTCAGGTAATGGCTTCAAGCCGCTCTTTAGACAGGTCGCCAGGTACGATGGTGATCGGAATGGGCAGGCTGCCGGAATGGCGTGCTAGATGGGTCACCAGCGGGCCAGGGCCTTTGCTGTCCGTGCCTGCACCCAGCACCAGAACCCCGATGTCAGGGTCTTCATTGATCTGGGCCATGATCTCGTTCAGCGGCTCGCCTTCGCGGATGATCAGCTCGGGATGGACGTTCTGCTTGTCGCGCATCCATTTGGCGAAAACCTCGTAATGCACTTCGATCCGTTCGCGGGCCTCGGCGCGCATGATCTCGCCAACACCGATCCAGTGATTGAACTCATCGGGGGGGATCACCGACAGGATCGCCACGCCGCCGCCTGTATGTGCCGCACGCATCGCTGCAAAGCGCATCGCGTTGAGACATTCGCGGCTGTCGTCCAGAACAACCAGAAACTTGCGCATGATCTTTCTCCCAAGTCTTCGCCCAAGTGTGACTGATCACACCGGCAGTGGCAACGGCACTTTTAGCCTGGGGTTGCGGCCCAATCCCAGTAAAGCTCGCGCACGCGGCGCGTCACCGGGCCGACCTGATACTGCCGGTCTTCAAAGGCAGTGACCGGCGTGACCTTGGACATATTGCCCGAGAGGAAGACTTCGTCCGCACCGGCGAAATCGTCGAAAGTCAGGACGGTTTCGTGCACGGTCACACCGTCGGCGCGCAGGTTCTTGATATGCCGCGCACGGGTGATGCCCGACAGGAATGTGCCGTTGGCAATCGGCGTAAAGACCTCGCCATCCTTGATCATAAAGACGTTGGCTGTAGCACTTTCCGCCACATTGCCCATCGCGTCAGCCACAAGCGCGTTGCCGAAACCGCGGGCGCGGACCTCGCGCAGCATCCGCGCATTGTTGGGGTAGAGGCACCCTGCCTTGGCGTTCACGACCGAGCTTTCCAGCACCGGACGCCGGAAACGGGTATGGCCGAGCGTGGTAGATGCTGTTTCGGGCGCGAAAGGGATTTCCTCAAGGCAGATCGCAAAGCCAGTCTTTTCTTCAGAAGGCACAATCGCGGTGATGTCTCCGTCAATGCCCCAATACATCGGGCGGATATAGACCGCGGCACCAGCAGGGTATTTCGCCAGCCCTTCGCGGACGATGTTGACCATATCTTCGGTGCTGACCGTGGGCGTCAGCATCAGTGCCTCGGCCGAGCGATTGACACGCGCGCAATGCAGGTCGAGATCGGGGGCCAGACCATTTACAAAGCGCGCACCGTCAAAGACTGTGGACCCGAGCCACGATCCGTGATCGGCGGCGCGCATGATCGGCGCGTCGCCCTCGTGCCAGAGCCCTTCGAAATAGGTCCAGATATTCTTGCCGGTTGCCATGATTGTCTCCCTCTCCGAGGCGGACCGTAGGACGGGTTTGCGCAGAGGTAAAGAGAGAGGCGGCGTCCGGAGCGAGGGACACCGGACGCCAGAGTTTGCAATGGTGCCGAGGGGGACAAGCGCACCATTGAGACGGAAGGGCAGCGCGAATCGATGCCTTGGAGTCAGGATCACCAAGGCATGATTCAGTTTTGTGACGCTCAGTCCGCCAGCGCGAGTATGGCGCCCACATCGAGCCGCGCATTCACCATTTGCAGGCTGCCATCTTCGTTCCGAGGCCAGACCTCGCGCGGCTTGTCGACGTAGATTTCGACGCCGTTCTCGTCAGGGTCGCGCAGGTAGATCGCTTCGCTCACCCCGTGGTCGGCGGCACCATCAAGCGGAATGCCTGCAGCGACAATCCGTTTCACGACCTGACCCAGCGCCTTGCGGTCGGGATAGAGAAAGGCCGAATGATAAAGGCCAGTGTGCCCCGCAGGTGGCGGCGTGGCCCCGAGGCTTTCCCAGGTATTGAGCCCGATATGATGGTGATAGCCGCCTGCGCCGAGAAAGGCGGCACCCGTGCCATAGCGCTGCATCAGGTCGAACCCGAGAATATCGCGGTAAAAGGCGATGGACCGGTCGAGATCCGAGACGCGCAGGTGAACATGGCCAACAGAGACGTATGGGGCGGTGGTCATGAGACCCTCCATGAATTGCTGTGATCTAAAGCTACGACCGAACAGCGATTCACAAAAGAGGACGGATCGCACCCAATATGTGCGTCCGTACACATCGTCTCATGTTCCAAAAACCTCGGGGCGCGCGCCCCTAGCTGCGCAGCATTCCCACGATGTCGTAGGTCTTGTGCAGGATCGGCTCGGCAATCTCGCGGGCTTTGGCAGAGCCTTCACCGAGGATCCGGTCGATCTCGGCAGGGTCCGCCATCAGCCGCGCCATCTCGTCCGCAATCGGGCTGAGTTTGGCGACGGCCAGATCGGCAAGGGCGGGCTTGAACCTGCCCCAACCCGCACCGGCATATTCGGCAATCACCGCTTCGGCAGTCTGGTCGTTGAGCGCGGCGTAGATCTCGACAAGGTTCTTCGCCTCGGGGCGCCCGTCCAGACCATCGAGTGTTTCTGGCAGAGGCTCGGGGTCGGTCTTGGCCTTCTTGAATTTCTTGGCGATCGTGTCGGCATCATCGGTCATGTTGATGCGTTCCATGTCGCTCTCGCCCGATTTCGACATCTTCTTGGTGCCGTCACGCAGGTTCATGATGCGCATCGCTGGGCCTTCGATGACCGGTGTGGTCAGCGGGAAGAAATCCACGCCAAAGTCGTGGTTGAACTTGGCGGCGATATCGCGTGTCAGCTCGACATGCTGTTTCTGGTCGTCACCCACGGGCACATGGGTCGCGTGATAAAGCAGGATGTCGGCAGCCATTAGCGATGGATAGGCATAAAGGCCCAACGAGACCTTTTCCGCATTCGAGCCGGCCTTGTCCTTGAACTGCGTCATCCGGTTCATCCAGCCTACACGGGCGACACAGTTGAAGATCCAGCCAAGCTCGGCATGGGCCGAGACCTGACTTTGGTTGAACAGGATGGACTGCGTAGGATCAAGACCGGCGGCGAGATAGCCAGCCGCCACTTCGCGCGTCATGTTCGCCAGTTCCTTCGGATCCTGCCAGACCGTGATCGCGTGCAGGTCGACGACGCAGTAGATGGTTTCCATCTGCCCCTGCATCCCCACAAAGCGCTTGATCGCGCCGAGGTAGTTGCCCAGCGTCAAACCACCCGAGGGTTTGATCCCTGAGAAGACGCGCGGGGTGAAAGTGGTCTCGTTCATGGTAGCTTTCCGGTCTGGATTTCACGGCTTGGGTCGCATACCCATGCCAGACAGACCCGTCAACTTCAACAGATGCGAAAGCGCACGATGGCCGACGAAGACGACTATCAACGCCCCGAAAGCCCGATCAACGCGCTGCCGCCGGTGGTGATCCTGCTGACCTTGCTCATCGTCGGGATCGAGGCGGTCCTGCAACTGGCCAATGCCGGTCTGATCGGCGGGCCGCGCGGCGTCGGCTGGCGCATCGCCGCGATTGAGGAATTCGGCTATTCGGCAGCGGTGCTGGACCGTGTGTGGGTGGCAGGTGACTATTCGTTCGACATGCTCAAGCGCTTTGTCACCTATCCTTTCCTGAATGTGCAACTGACTCAGGTTGCCTTCTGCGCGGGGCTGACCCTCGCGCTGGGCAAATTCACCGCCGAAACCTATGGCCAGTGGAAGATGCTGGCGATCTACATTCTGAGCGCGATTGCGGGGGCGATTGTTTTTGGCGTGCTGGTGGACGGGCGGTTCCCGCTTCTGGGTGGCTTTACGCCCGTTTACGGTTTGATCGGGGCCTATACCTACGCCCTTTGGCTCAGCCTCGGGGCGGCGGGCGAGAACCGGATCATGGCGTTTCGTCTGATCGGGTTTCTTTTGCTGATCCAGCTGGTATTTGGCCTGATCTTTGGCGCGAGCAGTCAATGGATCGCGGAACTCGCAGGGTTCTTTGCTGGCTTCGCGCTTGCGACAGTTCTTGCTCCGGGAGGCTGGGGTGCCCTGGTCGCCCGTTTGCGCGAGCGATCCTAGCGGCGCAGGGCGGCGCGGAACTCTGACAGGCGGAAGGCGCCGATCAGGTGGCCGAGCCCGAAGTAGCTGACGATCCCGATCACGACCAGCAGCAGGAGCGCCCCATAGCGCAAGGCGCTTTCGGCGAAGATGAACGGTGCCAGCAGAAGCGCCGCGCCCCAGAGAACCGCACCCATCCCGATGGCTGCTGCAATGATCCGCCCGACGCGCCGCTTGAACCGCGCATCAAATTGCGCTGCGTCGCCCATGCTCCGCGCGCCGCGCATCAGCATCACCACCATGGCCCAGCCTGTCAGCGTCGTGCCGATCGCGGCCGCCGAAAATCCGAGGACAGGTGAAAGACCAATCGCCAGTGCCGCATTCAGCACCATTGCCGCCAGCGCATAGTAGAATGGCCGTTTGGTATCCTCGCGTGCAAAGAAGAGCGGTTGCAGAGTCTTTTGCAGCACGAAAGCCGGCAGGCCCAACCCGTAGATCGCGACTGCCAAGGCCGTCGCAACAGTGTCCTCGCCCGAAAAGGCCCCGCGCTCGAACAGCACACTGACCAGCGGCACGGGGATGACCGCGAGTGCGATTGCGGCAGGCACCGTGAGAGCGAGACTGATCTCCGAGGCGCGGTTGAAAGCATCCCGCCCGCCCGCGTCATCGCCCGCCTGCAGGCGCCGCGACAGGTCCGGCAGCAACACGATGCCAATCGCGATCCCGACTACTCCCAAGGGCAGTTGATAGAGCCGGTCGGCATAGGACAGCCAAGCCACCGCGCCGTCAAAGAAACTGGCGACCTGCCGCCCGACAAGCAGGTTGATCTGCATCACACCGCCCGCAAGGGCCGCAGGTGCCGCGATGATTGCAAGCCGCTTGAGCTCGGGCGTCAGCTTTGGCCAACCGAAGCGCAGCCCGTAGCCCGCGCGTTTGGCGGCAATCCAGACCGTCAGCAGTTGTGCGATACCCGCGACAAGAACTGCCCATGCCAATGCCGCACCAAGGGTCCGCTGCCCTTCGGAGGCGGCAAAATCGAAGTAGGTTGCCGCCCCCAGCAAGGCGATGATGAAGATGATATTCAGCAGGACAGGTGCCGCTGCGGCCGCCGTAAAACGCCCCGTCGCATTCAGCACACCTGATAATAGGGCCGACAGCGAGATGAACAGGATATAGGGAAAGGCGATCCGCCCGTAGTAGACCGCCAGATCAAACCGCTCGGACCCGATAAACCCGCTCGCCATGAGTGCCACGAGCGCAGGCATGAAGACCACCCCGAGAACAGTGAATACCGTCAGCAGCCCCGCCATCCCCGCAAAGGCATCCTGTGCAAAGCGCTCGGCCCCTTCGCCGCTTTCCACCTTTTTCGAGAACATCGGCACGAAGGCCATGTTGAAGGCCCCTTCGGCAAAGAACCGTCGGAACAGGTTTGGCAGCGAGAAAGCGACCAGAAAAGCCTCGGCCACAGGACCGGTGCCGAGATAGGCGGCAATGAAGATGTCACGCACAAAGCCTGCAACGCGGCTCAGGAGGGTCCAGAGACCAACTGTCACAAAGCCCGAGATCAGGCGGATCGGCTTCACCTGATCACTCCGAAACAGCCCTTTCGGCACCCTGCGCAATCGCCTCGCGCAGCTTGCGTTCCAGCGAGGCGCGCTTGGACTCCGACCAGTATTTCAAACCGACGATATCCTTGACGTAGAATGTATCGACCACCTGTTCCCCGTAGGTCGCGATCACGGCCGAGGCAATATAGACCGAGTTGTTCGCCAAGGTCCGCGTCAGGTCGTAAAGCAGACCGGGGCGGTCACGGGTGTCGACTTCGATGATCGTGTAGATCTCGGATCCGTCATTATCAAAACTGATGTTGGTCGGAACACGGAAGGCGCGTTCGCGCTTCTTGATCTTGTCGCGGTCTTTCAGCGCGTCGCGTGCGACGACCTCGCCTTTGAGCGTGCGGACAATCATCTGGCGCAAGCGCGGCAGGCGGGCGGCTTCGTAGGGGTTGCCGTCGTTGTCCTGCACCCAGAACACCGCCGTGGCATAGCCGTCCTTTGACGTATAGGTCCGCGCGTCAACCACGTTGGCACCCACCAGCGCCAGCGCACCTGTCATGCGGCTGAACAGCCCCGGATGGTCGACCATGGCAAAACAGGCGCGGGTCGCGTCGCGATCCTCGTCCAGCATGAGGTCGATCTTGATCTCGTCATCCTTGATGCCGTGCAGAAGTTTGGCAAAAACCGTCTGCGCCGAGAGCGGCAGCCCCTGCCAGTAGGGTCCATAGTGCCGCCCGATTTCCGTCTTGAGGTCCTTGGTGCTCCAGTCGCTCAGGGCGGCACGCAGGGCGCGCTTGGCCTCGGCCTCCTGGCTTTCGCGGTTGAGATCTTCCAGACCGGTCTCAAGGGCCGATTTGGTTGCCTTGTAGAGGTTGCGGATCAGCACCGCTTTCCAGTTGTTCCATGTATTCGGTCCAACCCCGCGGATATCGCAGACCGTCAGCACCGTCAGCAGGTCCAACCGCTCGACCGATTTGACCGCATTGGCAAAGCCGCGCACCGTGCGCGGTTCCGAGATATCCCGCTTCTGTGCGACGTCCGACATCAAGAGGTGATAGCGGATCAGCCACTCGACGGTCTCGCATTCCTTCTTTGACAGTCCAAGCCGCGGTGCCACTTTGCGGGCAATCTGCGCACCCAGAACCGAATGGTCCTCGTCACGGCCCTTGCCGATGTCATGCAGCAGGAGTGCTACATAAAGCACCTTGCGATTGACCCCGCGCTCCAGAATGCCCGAGACTACGGGAAGGCTCTCGTTCAGTTCCTTGCGTTCGATCTGGGCAAGGTTGCTGATCACCTGGATGGTGTGCTCGTCCACGGTGTAGTGGTGATACATATTGAACTGCATCATCGCGACGATAGGCGCAAATTCGGGGATAAAGGCCGACAGCACGCCTAATTCGTTCATGCGGCGCAGGGCACGTTCGGGGTTGCCGTGCTTGAGCAGCAATCCGATGAACAGGCGGTGCGCTTCCTTGTCGTTCCGAACTTCGTCGTCGATCAGGTGCAGGTTGGCCGCAATCAGACGCATCGCATCAGGATGGAGCAAGGTGCCTGTGCGCAGCGCCTCCTCAAAGATGCGCAGCATATTCAGCTTGTCGGCAAAGAATTCTTTCTGGTCAGCCACGGTCAGCCGGTTCTGCTTGATCGCATAGGGCGCCTTGGCCCTTTTGCGGCGTGCCAGAAGCCGCACCAGCATCGGTTCGGATTTCGTGTGGTTCGCTTCAAGCGCGGTCAGGAAGATGCGCGTGAGCTCGCCCACATGGGTGGCATAGCGGAAGTAATCCTGCATGAAATGTTCGACCCCGCGCCGCCCGCCATGATCGGTATAGCCCATGGCCGCGGCCACCTCGACCTGAAGGTCGAAGGTCAGCTGGTCTGTGGCGCGCCCCGCAATCAGGTGCAGATGGCATCTAACCGCCCAAAGGAAATCCTCGGCATTGACGAAAGTGGTGAATTCCTCGGCACTGAAAACCTTGAGGTCCACCAGTTCGGCAGCATCCTTCACGCCGTTCACGTATTTGGCGATCCAGAAGAGCGACTGCAGGTCGCGCAACCCGCCTTTGCCTTCCTTTACATTGGGTTCGACGACGTAGCGTTGGCCGCCCTGCTTGCGGTGGCGCTCTGCGCGTTCGGCAAGCTTGGCTTCGATAAAATCCCCTGCGGTCGATCTGAAAAGGTCGTTCCAGAGCTTGCGGCCCAAATCCTTTGCCAGCGCCGCGTCACCCGCGAGGTGGCGGTACTCCACCAGCGAAGTGCGGATGGTGTAGTCCTCGCGGGCGAGGCGGACGCAGTCCTTGACTGTCCGGCTGGCGTGGCCGACCTTCAGTTTCAGGTCCCAGAGCATGTAGAGCATCGATTCAATGACGCTCTCGGACCAGGCGGTGATCTTGTAGGGCGTCAGGAAGAGCAGATCGACATCGGACTGCGGCGCCATTTCGCCGCGCCCGAAGCCTCCGACGGCAAGCAGCGAAAGGCGCTCGCCCTCGGTCGGGTTGGGATTCTTGTGCAGATAGGTTGTGGCGACATGGAGAACTGTTTTCACAAGCTGGTCCGTCAGCCAGCAATAGGCGCGGGTCGTCGGACGTGCCTTGAAAGGTGCGTCGCGGAAGGCTGTGGCAATCGCGGCCATGCCGTCTTTGCGGGCGGCGGTCAGGACCGCCACAGTTGCGGCCCTGATGTCCTTCTCAGAGGCGGTCTCTGACAGATCCTGTGTGATCCGCGCGAGAACCGCAGCATGGTCAAAGACCTCGGATGCCGGACAAATCAGGTCATCCGGCATAGGTCCGAAAACGTCGGGCAAAGTGTCAGAGTCCGGGGACGCCAAAACTTCTTGGAGCTGGGTCAAGGATCACCACCAGGTTATCTTGGAATGTGGCCACGGCCAGTCCGCGCTCGTTCAGGCCATTGGGCAGGAAACGGAAGACACCCGCGGTGCCGCGGAAGCCCTGCGGCTGGATCAATGCTTCTTTGGTGACGGCGCCCTCGTTGCCGGCAGCGGCGAGCGCACCGATGGCGGCGATGCCGTCATAGGCAAGCCCTGCAAGAGGGTGCGGCGCCTGTCCGTAAGTTGCCGTGTAGCGGGCGTCAAAGAGGGTCGTTGTGCCCTGATCAGGCAGTGCGAAGAGACCGCCCTGCAAGCCGGGGAGGTCACGCAATTGCGGGAGCGTGTCCCAGCGTGTGAGCCCAATAAAGGGTGAGCGTTCTGTGCTCATGCCTGCGTCAGGCAATGCGGTTGCCACAATCGGCAGGTCTGCACTTGCCCCTGCGGTGGTAAAGACGGCCTGCGCACCCGAGCGCCGGACGTTGTCGACAATCCCGCGCGTGGATGTGAAGATTCCCTGCTGGGACAGCGGATAGCTTGCGACACCAACAACTTCACTTCCCGAAGCGACAATTGCCGAGGCGATGGCGTCGCGCCCTACCTGACCGGCCAGATCCTCGCCATGGACGATCATGTAGCGGGCGATCCCCCGCCCGTTGGCATAGCGGACAAGGCGATTGGCCGTATTCTCGAAGGTTGCGCCCAGCAGGAAGACATTGCCGCCGGCAAAGGAGGCGTTGTTGGAGAAGGTCAGCACGTTCACATTACGCGCGGCCACAGCAACGCCTGCGGCGTTGGCGGCCTCTCCGAAGAGCGGGCCAAGGATGATCTTGGCGCCATCATTGACGGCTTGTGTCGCGGCAATGACCGCCTGCTGCGGGTTGCCACCTGCTGTATTGTAGACACGCAGGTCAATCTCGACCCCTTCAAGATCTGCAATCGCGAGACGTGCTGCATTCTCGAAATTGCGGGCGAGCTGGTTGTCGGATTCCTGTGCCGAGCCGCCGGGCACAAGAAGCGCGACTTCGATCGGTTCGGAGACATCGATCATGCGGCCGGTATTGGTATTCGGGTCAAGCGTCACATCGCAGGCGGCAAGCCAGAGAAGCGAAGTAAAGGCAAAAAAGCGGGCAAAGCGCTTGCGGGCTTGCATGAAACGGGCAAACATAAAGAAAATTCCTCCTGAACCGCGCGCGCCAGCCCTGTCGAGCCTCTGGCTGACTGCATGTGTTCGATCATCATAAAGCAGGGGGCTGTCGGGTCCAGATATGAATTTCGAACACAAGCCACTCTCTGCCGGCCTCTACTTTGTCGCAACGCCGATCGGAACGGCACGGGATATCACGCTGCGGGCGCTGGATATTCTTGCATCGGCCGATGTGATTGCGGCGGAAGACACGCGTACGGCGCGCAAGCTGATGGAGATTCACGGCGTGCCTTTGAACGGGCGCAGGCTGGTGGCCTTCCACGATCACAGCGGCGAGGGGGTGATTGCGCCGCTTGTTGCCGCGATCAGCGAGGGTAGGTCGGTGGCTTATGTCTCCGAGGCGGGCACGCCGTTGGTTGCCGATCCGGGCTATGAATTGGCGGGTGCGGTGATTGCAGCAGGGCTGCCGGTAACATCGGCGCCGGGCGCTTCGGCGGTGCTCGGCGCTCTGACGGTCTCGGGGCTACCCACGGACCGGTTTGCCTTCGTCGGCTTCCTCCCTGCGACAAAGGCCGCCCGAGAAGCCGAAATCGCGGCACTCAGAGATCTCGCGTTTACGCTGGTGTTCTACGAAAGCCCGAAACGCGTTGGGGAAATGTTAGGTAATTTGCGCGATATCCT
>CAXQAV010000323.1:0-4695 GCA_964221795.1 Luminiphilus sp.
ATGCGCGAAGGCAATGATACCTCGGCAGTCTATGTCGTGATGCCGATGCGGGTGTGAGGACCAAAATCTTCGAAGATTTTGGAGGCAGGATTTTCGAGAATCCTGCTTTGTGCCTATGAGCAAGCTCGCCCTGCAAGAACTCACCCTCTCGCATTTCCGCAGCCACAAGCGCGCGGAGATGGCCTTCGATGGTGGGCCTGTAGCGATCTACGGACCGAACGGGGCTGGCAAGACCAACATTCTCGAAGCGATTTCATTGCTCTCGCCCGGTCGCGGGCTGCGCCGGGCGGCCGCCGATGACCTGACCCGCAGGCCCGAGGCGCTGGGATGGAAGATTACTGCAATCCTGCGCTCGCTCCACCAGACCCACGAGCTGGAGACATGGGCCGAGGCGGGCCAGCCCCGCCAGTTGCGCATCGACGAGAAAACCGCGCCGCAGACCGCCCTTGGCCGGATCGGGCGCATGCTCTGGTTGGTGCCCTCGATGGACCGGCTCTGGATCGAAGGGGCCGAGGGACGCAGACGGTTCCTCGACCGCGCCACGCTCAGTTTCGAGCCCTCCCATGCCGAGGCGGTCCTGTCTTTCGAAAAAGCTATGCGTGAGCGGAACCGGCTGCTGAAAGATATGGTGCGCGACCCGCATTGGTATGCCGCGATAGAGGCGCAGATGGCCGAGGCAGCAGAAGTCATCATCAGAAACCGTGCTCGCGCCGTCACCGAACTGACCGATGCACAGGCCGATGCCGAGACGGCCTTTCCGACAGCAACGCTGGATATCTCTTACGCCGAGGAGATGCCCGACGACTATCAGGATGCCTTGGCCCGCAACCGCCCGCGCGACATGGCTGCAGGGCGCACACTGATCGGTCCGCATCGCGCCGACCTTGAGGCGATCTACCGTGAAAAGAGCATGCCCGCCCGCGATTGTTCGACCGGTGAACAAAAGGCACTCCTGATCAGCCTGATCCTTGCCAACGGCCGCGCGCTCGCTCGCGACTTTGGCGCGGCGCCGATCCTGCTTTTGGACGAGGTCGCAGCACATCTCGATGCGGCCCGCCGCGCGGCGCTTTACGATGAAATCTGCGCTCTGGGGGCGCAGGCGTTCATGACAGGGACGGGCGCGGAACTCTTCTCCGAACTTGGCGAACGCGCGCAATACCTCGAAGTGATGGAAACCGGCGGTCAGTCAATGCTAGCGCAGCACGACGCATTGCCATGATCCGCGATTTTCACGAAGGGACCCCGCTTTGACCCAGATTGACATCGAAACCCGCGAAGAGATTTTCCTGACGTCCAGCGACGATCAGGAAATCGCCGCGTTGCTGGCGGATGCCTTCGGGCAGCATGGCGATGACGGCTTCTAAGGGCGGTCCTACTTCAAACAGCGGCACCACCTGCGGGTTCTGGGGCGGATCGAGGGCAGGCTTGTCGGGCATATCGCCCTTTGTTTCCGCGAGATCCATGCGGCAGGAGAATACATCCCGATCATCGGTCTGGCCGAGGTCGCAACAGCCCCCGACCTTGGCGGAAAGGGCATTGCGAGCCGCTTGCTCAAGCACACCATCGAGGTCTCGCACAAGACGCAGGCGGACTTCATCCTTCTCTTCGGCGATCACCCCGTCTATGCGCGGAACGGCTTTCGGTCTGTGTCGAACACGCTCCGCTATACGGTCGTCGAAGGTGGGCGTTCCGAACAGGTTGTCAGCGTTCCGACGACCTACCTGCAAATCATGCGATTGACGGACAAACGCTGGGATGATCTGGCTGAGGTCGATCTACTGGGGCACCTCTTCTGACATGACCATCACACCCTCTGAACTGTTGCTCTACGCGGGCGCGCTTCTGATCCTTTTCATGACGCCCGGACCGGTCTGGGTCGCGATGCTCGCTCGGTCGCTCTCGGGCGGCTTCAATGCGGCATGGCCACTGGCAGTCGGTGTCGCGGTTGGAGATATCTTCTGGCCGCTTGTGGCGGTGCTCGGGGTGACTTGGCTGGTCTCGGCCTTTACGGGCTTTATGGTGGCGCTCAAGTGGGTGGCTGTGCTGGTCTTCCTCTGGATGGGTTACGCCTTGATCCGCCACGCCGACAGCGCCTTGAACGAGAACAGCCGCCTGACCAGACCGGGGATGTGGGCAGGGTTTGTCGCCGGATTGGCCGCGATCCTCGGCAACCCCAAGGCTGTGCTCTTTTACATCGGCGTGCTGCCGGGGTTCTTCGATCTGACGCAGGTCACAGCGCTCGATATGGTCGCGATCTGCACCCTCAGTTTTGTCGTCCCGATGATCGGAAACCTCTCGCTGGCGCTGTTCGTCGACCGCGCCCGGGGGCTCCTGAAATCGCCTGATGCGCTGCGCCGGATCAACGTTGTTGCGGGCTGGTTGCTGATCGGTGTGGGCGTCGTGATCGGGCTGACCTGACCGACCTGCGCCGACCTGCCAAAAACCACAAAATCTTGTGCCAATTGCGTGACAATCCGTCACAATTCCCATATATTTTGCGAGAAGTTTCACAAGGTTTTCCACATGGCCGACAACGACCAGACCACACCTGAATACGGCGCGGATTCCATCAAGGTTCTCAAAGGCTTAGAGGCGGTTCGCAAGCGTCCCGGCATGTATATCGGTGACACCGATGATGGCTCGGGCCTGCACCACATGGTGTATGAGGTCGTGGACAACGGCATTGACGAGGCTTTGGCCGGTCATGCCGACCACGTGACCGTCAAAATCAACGCCGACGGTTCGGTCACGGTGGCCGACAACGGGCGCGGGATTCCGGTCGGTATCCATGAGGAAGAAGGCGTTTCGGCGGCCGAGGTCATCATGACCCAGCTGCATGCCGGCGGGAAATTCGACAGCAACTCCTACAAGGTCTCGGGCGGTCTGCACGGCGTGGGCGTGTCGGTTGTGAACGCGCTGTCAGACTGGCTGGAACTGCGGATCTGGCGCGACGGGAAAGAGCATTTTGCCCGTTTCGAGGGCGGCTTCACCACCGAACATCTGCGCGTCGTCGGGGACTCGCACGGTCGCAAGGGAACCGAGGTGACCTTCCTTGCCTCCACCAGCACATTCAGCAACCGTGACTACGTTTTTCACACGCTTGAAAAGCGCCTGCGCGAACTGGCCTTCCTGAACTCTGGCGTGCGGATCATTCTGGAAGACATGCGTCCTGCCGAGCCTCTCAAGGTCGAAATGTTCTATGAGGGCGGCGTCAACGAATTCGTCAAATACCTCGACCGGTCCAAGACTCCGCTGATGGAGGCCCCGATCTATGTCTCCGGCGACCGGGACGATATCGGCGTCGAAGTCGCCATGTGGTGGAACGACAGCTACAACGAGATGGTGCTGCCGTTCACTAACAACATTCCGCAGCGCGATGGCGGTACGCACCTTGCCGGTTTCCGTGGCGCGCTGACCCGCGCGATCACGAAATATGCGACCGAAACCGGCATTGCCAAAAAAGAACGGGTGAACCTGACCGGTGACGACGCGCGCGAAGGTCTGACCTGTGTATTGTCGGTCAAAGTTCCTGATCCGAAGTTTTCCAGCCAGACCAAGGACAAGCTCGTCAGTTCCGAGGTGCGTCCGGCTGTCGAAAGCCTGATGAACGAAAAGCTGGCCGAGTGGTTTGAAGAGAATCCAGGTCAAGCCAAGGCGATCATCACCAAGATCGTCGAGGCCGCCGCCGCCCGTGAGGCCGCGCGCAAGGCCCGTGAAATCCGCCGCAAATCGGCAATGGACGTGAACTTCAACGCCTCCAAGCTGAAAGACTGCTCGGAAAAAGATCCCTCCAAGACCGAAGTCTTCCTTGTCGAGGGTGACTCGGCTGGCGGCTCTGCCCAGACCGGCCGTGACCGCAAGACACAAGCCATTCTGCCCCTGCGCGGGAAAATCCTGAACGTCGAGCGTGCGCGTTTCGACCGGATGCTCTCCAGTCAGGAGGTCGGGAACCTTGTGATGGCGCTGGGCACCGGCATTGGGCGGGACGAGTTCAACATCGAAAAGCTGCGCTACCACAAGGTCGTCATCATGACCGACGCCGACGTGGACGGCGCGCATATCCGCACGCTGCTTCTGACCTTCTTCTTCCGCCAGATGCCTGAACTGATCGAGGGTGGCTATCTCTACATCGCGCAGCCGCCGCTCTACAAAGTGTCGCGCGGCAAGTCCGAGGTCTATCTCAAGGATCAGGCCGCGATGGACGAATATCTGATCGAACAGGGGATAGAAGGCGCGATGCTACGGCAGGGCAATGGCGAGGAAATCGCCGGTGCCGACCTGCGTCGCGTGGTCGAAGAGGCCCGCCAACTCAAGCGCGTGCTAGAGGCTTTCCCGACGCATTATCCGCGTCACATCCTTGAACAGGCCGCGATTGCAGGCGCCTTTGTGCCCGGTGCGGTGGATGCCGACCTGCAAGGCGTGGCTGATAAGGTTGCTACACGGCTCGACCTTATCGCGGTCGAATGGGAACGTGGCTGGACCGGCCGCATTACGCAGGACAAGGGCATGCGTCTGGCACGTATCCTGCGCGGCGTGGAAGAAGTGCGGACGCTCGACGGCCCGATGCTCCGCTCGGGCGAGGCACGGCGGACGGGCACGTTCACGAACAGCCTGCAAGACGTCTACGACCTGCCAGCCACGCTGGTCCGCAAGGACCGCAGCCAGCTGATCCACGGGCCGCTGGACCTGCTCAAG
>CAXQAV010000324.1:0-5668 GCA_964221795.1 Luminiphilus sp.
GCCCCCCTTCCGCGTTTAGGGCCGGTCGGGCAGGGGGGGCATCCGCGTTTAAGGTTGCCCCCCTTCCGCGTTTAGGGCTGGCCTTGCGCTTCGGCTTCTCCAGCCGCCTCTGGATGGTGATGAGCGCGGCAGACCAGCGGCGCCACGCCTGCGACCGGGACAGGCCGACCCGGGCACAGATCGCGCGCCAGCGGTAGCCCTCGGCCTTCATCCAGACAATCCGCCGATCGTCGGCGTCCCGCGCTTCGTCGCCGCTGTCCAGGAGCGACAGCCACTCGATGGTGTCCTCCATCCTCTGGATCTCGGTCGCGTTGGGAATGACCCGCACACGCGCCGCCTCGGCGCCGTAGGCGGCGAAACGGCTGCGCACGTAGGGCGGCCAGCTGGACCCGTATCCCCGCGCCCCTGACCCGGCTGGGTTGGGCGTGCGTTTGAGGGTGAGTGCCGCCTCTTCGAAGCGCTCCTCGATCTGTGCAACGGTTAGGGTGATCTTCTCGGCCATTTCGCTCGTTCCTTCCTCTTTCTCAGCTTCTGCGGTCACACCGGGATGTCCACGGCCCGGACTTCATCCAGAGTAACCAAATTTGCCTCAATGCACTGCCGGGCCATGTGCGCAGAGACACGCGTGCAGAGGAAAGGCTTCCCGCTCTTAATCAGGTTCGCCGCGGCGGCAACCGGCGACGAATTTGTCGGCTGGGGTTCTTTTAATGGTTCTATTACAGGTTTGTCTCCACCGTGGTGGAGTCGGCTAGTGCGCTTAAGTGGAGTCGGTTTGCGCCCTCTAGTGGAGTCGGCTCCCGACTTATCCACAGGCTCACCGGCATCGGAAACGGCGCCGCGACCGGCCTCGGGATCGCCCGTTTGTTCCCCTTTTGACCCGTCTCCACTCAGTGGAGCCGGTTGTGCCTCCTCGAAATCGCACCCCAAAATGTAGTAGGTCGGGCCTTGTGTGCCGTCCGCGTTCCGGGTCCGGCGGCGGCGCAAAAACCCATCGGCCTCCAGCTTGTTCAGAACCTTGTTCAGACCGCTGCTCGACAGGCCCGTGGCCTTCATCAGCAGTGCCTGAGAGGGAAAGCACGCCGTCTCGGGCGGCCGCTTCGAATTGTGCGCATCGCACAGGTGGAACATGACGCGGAACGCGCCGTGGGTCATGGCTTCGGCCGGAATATCCGACAACCAGTGTGATGCTCGATGGCTCATGGAAACTGCCTCCTGAAATAACAGGCAGACGTCACCATCCGTTCAGGATGGGCGCGTAGGCGCGCATAGGCGTGGCGCTGGGCGGTCAAGCCGCCCACGCGCCTCATGCACCCCTCCATGGGTGTTTGACGCGGCTGCGAAAGCCGTGGCGGCTTATGGCGTCGATCGCGTCCAGCGAGGACCGCACCACTTCGTAGGGCCAACCCATGTCGGTCACCAGGTCGCGGAACTCCTTCTCCGCCTCGGACAGGCGGCCGGTCTTGGACTTCACCTCCAGGAACAACAGGCGCGGCCCGGGCCACTCGCCGCAGGACTGCCCCAGCAGGAGGTCAGAAAAGCCCGGGTGGATACCCATGCCCAGGAGGATGCCTTGACGCTTGCGGGCGGCCTCTCCGCCGCCCCTGACCTCGTTTGCGCTGTGATGCAGGAAGAACGGCGGCAGCATAAGCCGCCGCACGTCCCTGACAATTCCACGCTGGATTTCCGCCTCCGGGTTGGATCGGCGCGGCCTCATGCTGCATTGGCCTCCAGCCAGGCCTTGTAATCGACGGTGAAGTGCCACGTCCAATCGGTCAGCCCATACTGGCACACCCGCCGATAGGCCATGCGAAAGCCGCTGCAGTGGAATACGCGCTTGGACTTGTGGCACATCACGGTCACCGCAGCCGGGGGCTTGTGGCCTTGCTCCAGCACGTCCAGAACGTCCTCGAAGGGGACGCCCAGCGCCGAGCATATGGTAGCAGCCGAGTGATGCTCGGCCATTCGAAGGATCTCGCGGCGGATCTTGTCCTCGGACTTCATGCCTGCACCTCCTCAGTTGCACGCTGGACGGCCATGGACGCGATGTTGCGCGTCACTGCCTGGAACTCGACAACAGCCACCTGTGGCACGTCAGCGACCCGGCGATGCTGCTGGCGGAACAGAAACTCCAAGGCCGCTGCAGGATGGTCGTAGGGGTTCAGGAATGGGAACCCGACGACTCCGTAGCCGTCGACATCGATGGAAACTCCAGCCGTCAAGGCCTCGTCGGCTGTGACCTCGCCCAGCGCGCAGCGGCGCACGGCGGTAATCAGCAGGGTCAGACGGGATGCGGTCACGGGCATGCTTCCGGCGTCCCTGACGCCTGCCTCTGGCTTCGAAAGGGCCGCAGGCCATGGCACGTCATAGCGGCGGCCTTCCCCCGCATAGCGGATAGACAGGAGGTTGCGGCGGCGCTGCCGCTCCAGCACGGTGAAACCTTCCCGCACCCACAGGGCGTCTTTTGCTTCGACCGGCCCGGCAACCGCTTCTGGCAAGACCAGCGCGCGGATGCGGCTAGATATGATCGGCTGCACTAAGTACGGGGGGAGGGATACCGGGCGCGTGCGCGCCACGGGCTCAAGGATAATGCTCATGATGAAGGTCCTGAAATGAGGCCGCCCAGCGTAGGCGGCTGAAATTTGTCTGTCTGGTCTCCCCAGACGCTCCACCCGGGCCGCTCCTGGCGGGAGAACAGCTCTAGGCGCCGTGGCGGGCGGCCCAGGATCTCGGTGGTGATCAGGCGCTCCGCCTCGCGGAACCCTTCCTCCGGCTTGCGGGAATGCTCGCGCACGCGACCCATGACCACGGAACGCACGTTGCGCGCGGTGCGGGGGCGACCGATGGTCCCGATCAGGAACGGCTCCCCGGCACAGCGCAGGATGTATCCTGTGCCAAAGGCCAGCTTGCCGTTCTTGGTGGTCTTCGCCCAATGGCCGGCAGTCTTGTAGGTAAAGCCCCACGCGGCCATGACTTCGAAGGCTTGCGGCAGCATGGGGTTGGTAGCCCAGAGCCACAGGAGGCAGTCCCGGGCGGCGATATCCGCCACCCGCATAGCCTTGATTTCGTCCAGGCTCATGGTCCGGTACTGGCCACTGGCGCCCTTGGCGGTCACGCCCTTCTTGGAGCGCGTGGCAAAATGCCATGGCGGGTCAGCCATGATCAGGTCGAACCCTTCGCCGATATCCAGCCCGGACAGGTTCATGCGCGGGCCCGGGCTTCCAGCACGTCCTCGTCAACCATGATCCAATCGCACGGCTCGACGCGATCGACGGCCCGGCCGCGGAACCCCACGGTCTGGCGCCCATTGATGACGCGCACGCCGCGCTGGCTGGCAGACCAGTTGCTGTGAACGCGCGTCTCCTCGAACCACTGGTCCTCTCGCACAGCGGCCATGAACGCAGACAGATCGGGCCAGCGATCGGCGTCCGCCTCGATCACGTGGAAGGGGCGCATCGGGCGGCCAGTATCCTGACCGTCCATCCAAATCTTGAAGTAAATCTTGCGCATGGAATCGTCCTTTGCAGTGCAGCGCCCAGCGCTGCGGTTGGTGCCCGAGAGGGCGTGGAACCGGCCCACCAAGGGCCGGAATTCATTTCCGGGTTTTCTTGAAGAAGCTGGCTGCAACGACCGCAGGTACGATCCACGCGAACAGAAATGCGGTCAGCACCAAGCTGGAGCCCTTTCCGGGGGCGTCTGGGTCCTTGGACAGGACAATGGCGGCAGACACCCACGCAGAGATCAGCAGGTAGAGGAAAACCACTGCGACGGGCCCAGTCACCATGCCGCGCGCTCCCGCGCCTCGGCGGCGATCTCGGGCCCGGCCCGGGCCATGGACAGCGACATGTGCGCGATAGCGACAGCGGCGGCGGTGACGGTGGCGATGCACAGAAGCCGCATGGTCACATCCCCAGCGCTTCTTTGTACATCTCGAGGACGGCCTCCTCCTCGGCGATGTCGTTGTCGTCGCGCTTGCGCAGGGCGATGATCTTGCGCAGCACCTGGGTGTCGTAGCCGCGCCCTTTGGCTTCGGCCATCACCTCTTTCTGCTGCTCGGCGATCGTCTTCTTTTCTTCGTCCAGCCGCTCAAACCGCTCCACGAACTGGCGCAGCTCGCCAGCGGTCACACGGTAGTTTTCGGACTTCTCGTCTTCGGTCAAATCCATCATGGGAAAATCAGCTCCTGAACGCTTGGAAGGGTGCCGGCCTCCTGGGCGGCGGTGAACTGCGCCAGCCCGAGCGCCAAGGCCCAGACGACAGCGCAGATGACGGCGGCGGTGATGATCCAGCGGCGGCGGCGGGTAGCGCGCCCCGGGCGCAGGTCGCCGCAGATGATGGCGTCACGCACAGCGCGGCCATTGGACAGATCCTCGATGGTGCCGAACTTGATCAGCAGGTCGGCGGCTTCGAGAACCTCCTGACGATCGTGGAAGTCTGGAGCGGCGATAACCTCGCGGGCGCCAGGCAGCAGGGCGCGGGGATGGGCGGAGCCGTTCATTTCTGGAACCTCGCCTTCGCGCGCTGCTCCTCTCCGCGAAGCCACTCCTCCACAGCCTCGCGGCTGTACATAATGCGATTGCCGGCGTTGATGCAGACTGGCCCACGCCCCTGAGAACTCCACCGAGACAAGGTGTCGATCGAGAGGGACAGCTCCGCCGCTAGTTCCTTTCGGGTGTACCAGTCGGCGAAGATTGGCCGCCTAGGCTGGCCATCTTCATTGGTCGTTTGCGGTTCGTGCATGGTTGCTGCTCCATTTGGCCGCGACACAAGCGCGGGTCTTGGAGGAACCATCCAACAAACATGGCATAGGCGCGTAGGCGCGCTCAGGCGCAGGAACAGCGCCTAACGCGCGCCTGTCGCCGCCGAGGCGAAGATAGATTTATGGAATATACCGACTGTGCCGAAGGTCCGCCGCGCATTGCGGCGTATCGGACGAATTATAAGAGCCAACAATTCAGCACAGAGGTGCGTCATGAACAGATGGGATATGGCCCGGATCGCGGTCAACTGCGAGAAACAGCTGGGCCTCAAAGTGCGACAAGTATTCGATTTTCAGGAAGTCACAGAAATTCTCAAAGGCCTCGAAAAGGGATATCTCTCCCCAATTCTTGATCCGGCAAAGAATGATTTCACACCCTCCAACAGCTTCTGGCTAGTGGCGGAAAATGAGACGGGCCCAGTAATGGCTGGAGGGGTTCGCTGTGACGACCTCCGGAACGTCGACATCAAAACCTATTGGAACAACCACCTGTCCAGAGCCTTCGGGTTGGAGCCTCGTCAGGACGGGTTAGATTTTCCGGGCGATGTTCTGCAGGGGAGGGTTGCGTATTTCGGCGATCTGAAATCCACCAATGCCATTGGTCTCTCCAAGGCAGGGCGTTCGAAACTCAGGTATTTTACCGCAATCGGCCACTTCCTTACCTGTGAAGAATTTCAACCGGACGTGACGTATTGCTTCATTCAGGAAGCGGATGCGATGCGCGGAACACCGTCCAACTATGGCTTCCTGCATCTGCACCCATTCTTTTACAGCTGGGACAAGCAGCCGTACCCCTCCGGCAAACCAGAATGGGTCGCTTCACTTCGCCGGTCCGACCTGCCTCAGCTGATGGCCAGCGTCGAAAGGCTTATTGAGGAATCAGCTGGCAATAAACAAGCATGTACGGCTTCT